>JBMCIU010000256.1:0-2505 GCA_048616755.1 Verrucomicrobiota bacterium | reverse complement strand
TTTGAAGCGAAGGAGAAATAACGCGACGTGTATTGGATATGGATGATCACGGGGCTTTGGGTTGCGGTCTGGTTGCAGGCGGTTGCCGGCAACATGCGGATTGCGCTGCCGCTGGTTCCCGTGGCGGCTTTTTATTACGCGACAACCGTCGGTCGGGCTCGGACGGCATTGGTGGCCTTGCCGGCGGCGGGGTTGCTGGACGCATTGCTGCTGAACCGCACGTTGACCTGCACGCTGACAGCTGGAGGCGCTATCCTGCTCGCGGAGTTCTGGCGCCGCCACGGCGACACGCGGCTGTGGTTTGCGCAGGCTGCGCCCGGTGCCGCAGTCGGGCTGGGGACTGCCGCAGCCACTCTTGCGCTGTACTACATCGAGAAAGGGCTGCCCGTTCCCGGGCAACGGCTGGGAAACATGGGATATCTACTGTGGATGTCTTTGGCAGGACTAATACTGATGCCGGTTGCGACGCTGCTGCTGGATGCGTGCGCCGAACGTCTGCACGTGCAACGATACCGGGATGCGCGAAGACACTTGAGCGGATTTGACCATGAAACGTATCCATGACCCCGAAGCGGTACCCGAGAGTTTCATCCCCCGGCTCTGGCTGGTGGGAGTGTTTTTTGCCGTGCTGCTGCTGCTGCTGGCGGCTCGCCTCTGGGTGGTGCAGGTTCAACAGGGCGAACACCATAGCGAGCTGCTGAGCCAGCAGAATATTCGCCGTATTCGCTTGAACCCGGTGCGGGGGCGAATGTTGGCTGCGAACGGCAAGACGATCATGGTGGATACCCGCCCCTCCTACGATCTCGTGTTTCATCTCGCTGAAATGCGCCAACCCGGACCGCGCTCGAATACAATCGCTCACATCGCCGAAAAAGCCGCCGATTTTGGCGAATTGCTGGGCCGGGAAAGCCCGTTTTCCGAGGCCGGACTCAAGCGGCACCTGCATGTCTATCCCGCCTTGCCGATCACTGTGTATTCCGATCTGTCCAAACGGGAAATGGCCTTGGTTGCCGAACACCTGCCGCACGAGCCGGCCGCTGAAATTAGACCCTCCTCGCGCCGCCACTACCCGTTTCCGGGCATTGCCACGCATGTATTCGGATTTGCGGGCCGGCGCACCCCCAGCAACGACAACGACCAGTATTCGTATATTCGGCCCGAGCTGCATGGGCGGGCCGGACTTGAAAAGCAGTACGATGACTTCCTGACCGGCACGCCCGGCATGCAAGTCGTGCGCGTGGATACCATGGGATTTGTTCACGAGCAAATCGGCGAGTCAACCTCGGCAACTCCGGGCAACGACTTGGTGCTCACCCTCGATCACAAACTGCAAACCGCCGCTGACCGCCTGCTGGACGATCACACCGGCGCCATCGTCGTAATGGAAATTCACACCGGCGCCGTCTTGGCTATGGCTTCATCGCCGACCTACGACCTGTCCAGCTTGAATGCCAAACAGTACAGCGACATGGCTCTGGACCAAAAAAAACGCCCGCTGGTCAACCGCGCCGCGAACGGCGACTACCTGCCCGGCTCCATCATCAAACCGCTGATCGCCATGGCGGCACTGGAAAACGATGTAGTCAGCGCAGACGAGACCGTGGCTTGCCCCGGCGTGATTCGCATCGGCAACGCCCGGATTCACTGTTGGTACCGGGCCGGCCACGGCGCGGTCGACATGCGCGGCGCCATCGAACAGTCCTGCAACGTGTATTGCATTGATGTAGGCATGCGCACCGGATTGGATCGAATTCGCCCGTTCATGCTCGCCGCCGGATTCGGGCGGCGCCCCGCTATTGATCTTCCCAATGCCGCCGACGGCCTGGTTCCATCACGCCCATGGGCGCGCGGACATTGGGGGCGCGGCTGGCTTGCCGTCGATACCGCCTATCTTTCCATTGGACAGGGCGCCATCGACATCAGCCCCTTGCAGGCGGCAGTCTACACTGCGGCCATTGCCAATGGCGGCATGGTCTATCGACCATTCCTGGTTCGCGACATCCGCACGCCTGACGGCAAGCTTCGGCATCGAACCGTGCCTGATCCGGAGGGAACTCTGCCGCTCAGCCGGGATAACCTGAAGATCGTGCAGGAAGGGATGAAGCGAGTGGTCAACGGCGCAAACGCCACCGCTCGACGCGCTCGAAATCCATATATCTCCCTAGCCGGCAAAACCGGCACCGCCGAAGTCGGCTCCAGCGACAACCGCACCCACAATACCTGGTTCATCTGTTACGGACCGCTCGACAATCCGCGCTATGCCGCAGCCATCCTAATCCGCAACGGCGTTTCCGGCGGTCAGACCGCCGCTCCCATTGCCAAACAACTGTTCTCCACCTGGCTCGAACCAGACCCCGATGAAACTCAATAACATCAGTCTCGCAGGAGTTGCCCACCGAACCGTTGGTTCGATACCCGCCAGATGAGACTGAAAATAATGAATCCTGAATTTCAGAACTCTTGATCTGGCGGAAGACTAGGTGGTACCGAATTGCCTTCGGTTCG
>JBMCIU010000255.1:0-2532 GCA_048616755.1 Verrucomicrobiota bacterium | reverse complement strand
ACGGTTTGATTGAGCGTGCGCTCGCCAATTTGCCAAATCTGGTTGAGGGTTTCGTCGGCGCAATGAAAGGCGCCTCGGTCAGAGAAGTAGATTTCCGTCGAAGTTACCCCGACGCTGTTTAGGCTCAGCACGTCATCCACGTCTCGCGTCACCAGCATCAGGTAGCGAAAACTGCGGGGGGTAGCGGCAAGCCATTCGATCTTTCCGGTGTCGCAGATGATCGTTTCGATATCCTGCCGGTCACCCCGTCGAAGGTGGGGGACGCGGGTGACATCGTCGAGCGCCTCCGCCGTCACCACGTGCAGCATGTCGGCCTCTCCGGACTCAAGCGACAGGGTTGGCGAGCCGTGAATCGTCCGTCCGAAATCGTAGACGATGTACTCAAATTTGTGCAGTTCGCGTCTGCCCGTGTTTTCCTCCGCTTTGGAATCCGGCTGGAAGCGCAAGGCGTGGAGAAGCGCCTGCTCGTTGGCGGCGATGGACAGTTCGGGAGTGTATGGATGAGCGGCCAGGCGGTCGAAATCCAAGTCCGGGAGAGTGGCCGGCAAGGGTGTTTTGAGCGGGCCGGCAACGGTCCAGCCCTTTTCGGCCTCATCCTCGGCCTTTCGGCGGAACACGATGGCGCCCGGCGGCGTGTGCGGAAACACGAATCCCATGCCGGCGGCAACGCTGTCGGTTACCTCGAAAAGCACGAGTTCGTTCCATCCTTTTGTGACGTGCAGGTCGCCGTCCACGGGGATCACGCCGGCTTCTCCGTGCGCCGGCGGGTTGAGCTGGTCCACGGGCTGTCCGCATTTCAGAGTTGGAACCCCCTGCTCGCGCACGCATTGTCCGTTGAGAAAGAGACGGTAGGGGTTGTCGCCAAATAGTTTGACGGGCAGGCTGCCGGCTTGCGAGGCTTTGAAGAAGCTGCGCGCGACGTATACGCCGCCGTCGCCCGCGCCGACAAGTTCGGACAAGCCGAGGAAAGACATGGCGCAGCGCTGGCCCCAGGTTCCGCGGGCATTGACCCGTTCGGGCGCATCGTACCGGCTGGTCACGTCCGAAAAGCGGCTGGGCAGGATGCGCCGGTTGTTCAAGGAGACCGGCTTGATGCAGTCCGGGGCGGACCAGTGACTGTCTTCGAAGCCCTCTTCGGTCCAGCCGTGGGGATGAACCCGAAAGTCGATGCTTTCGGTGAATCCGCCACTTGCGGAGCGGCGGGGGCGGTTGGCGGCGTAACAGTCGGCCCGCCGCACCTTCCAGTCGGCATCGGACCACACGGTGGGTTTGCCGTCCAGGTCGAGTTGGCACCACAAGCCCCCGGGCATTCGGCTGCACGAGCTTCTGGTCACGCATGTATTGTTGGCCAGAACGGCAATAACGTTTCGCCCGGCCTGCAGATAGTAGCTCGCTTCAAGGGGGGTCAAAAAGCTTCCGCCTTTTGACGGGCACGGATTCGGCCCGAAGGCGGCGTGCCGGCCGTTGATGAACACCTGAAAGCCGGTGCGTGCGGTGATCCACAGCTCCGCGCTGCCGGGCATTTCTCCCAGGGTGAATTCCCGGCGGAAGAACAAGTGTTCCTCCACTTGTTTGTTTTCCGGGCTTAGCCAAATCCACTGTCCTCGCAACGCCGCTGGTACCATTGTGCGGGATCCTTTTTTTTGTTTGCGGCCGTTAGCGACACGACCTGTTCATTGCCACACCCTATATGATACTGTCTAAACCCCATCTTGGCAAGGGGAACATTGCAATAGAGTCTGGAAGTGGCGCCCCGGACAGGGATCGAACCTGTGACCGACGGCTTAGAAGGCCGTTGCTCTATCCGCTGAGCTACCGGGGCGTGAGGGGGAGCGGGAACTGAAACGTTCGCCGGACACCGAAGGATGTACTATATTCGGGAAATTGCGCATTGCATTTTTTTTCCGAGTTTCGGTTCTGTAGTCCACTACTTGAACAACAACCCTCGAGGAGGCTCCCAATGGAATTTTATGATGTCGTTAAGTCGCGCCGCAGTATTCGGGCATACTTGGACAAGCCCGTCGAGGAAGAAAAGCTGACCCGTGTTCGAAACGCCGTGCGCCAGGCGCCCACGGCCTGCAATCGACAGCCGTTCCGTTTCCTGGAATTGCGCGGAGGCGCGGCGAAAGAGGCGGTGCTATCATGCTATTCGCGCGATTGGCTGCGTACGGCGCCGATGCTGATGGTCGCGGTCGGCTTGCCGCGCCAAGCTTGGTCGCGCTTTAACGGCAAAAGCATTTACGAGGTGGATGTGGCCATCGCCATGGAGCACTTGGTGCTGTCCGCCGCCGCGGAAGGGCTGGGTACGTGCTGGATCTGCGCCTTCGATCAAGAGGCGCTGCGCGAGGCGCTGAGCCTCTCGGAGACGGAGATTCCCGTCGCCATTACCCCGCTGGGGTACGCCGCCAAAGAGCCCGACGCCGTCCCCCGCAAACCCGTGAACGAGCTGTTTGAAGTCGTAACTTCGTGAGTTCAATTTCAGAACTCTTGATCTGGCGGAAGCGGCGGTGGTACCTTTTTGCGTTTTCAGGA
>JBMCIU010000254.1:0-2535 GCA_048616755.1 Verrucomicrobiota bacterium | reverse complement strand
CGGTCGACGCGGGCGAGACGTTCGGCGAGGGTTTTGCAGTCGCCCAGCAGCAGTTTGAGATAGACTGGGTTGTCGAGATTGGCGATCAGTGGCGCGTCGGGAAGCATGTCGTTGATAAAACGGGCGTTGGGGCGGCATCCGGTGCGCTTGCAGCCTTGGCGGTTGAGACGGCGGAAAAAGCGTTCGAGGATATTGTTGGTGCGCTGAGGCTGGATCATGCGGACTCCCTGCGGCGTCTGTACCTGGATGGGGTCGGCGAACAGCCTGTCGCTGTACTTTTCGATTTGTTCAAGCATGCCGCTGTACCGGCTCCGCCCCTCGCAGGCCTGGCTGTCGCGCAGCTGTTCGCAGAAATTGCGCACTTCGCGTTCGATGGTTGCCGGGGTGACGGTTTCTCCCTCGTCGTTGAGCCCGTCGGCGACGTTCGGCGCGACGATGCGCATGGCGATCCGAAGCCTGTCGAGGACCTTCGCATCCGTCTGCAGGCGGTCGGCGGCGCGGGCCAGTTCGGCATCGGAGCAGACGGGACGCAGGACATTGATGAGACGGGTGTAGAGCTTGTGCTCGTCGGCGGTCAGCCGGGCGCAGTCGCGGAGCGAGCAAGCGGCCTGAAAGACCGACCGAGCCTGTTGGAGGAACGACAGATGCGGGCGGTCGAAGGGAAAGCCGCATCCGTCGCCGTCCGACTGGCTCTCAAGGATGGAGGCGACGAACCCCGTGATCAGCGCCTTGTGCGGAACCGGTTCGGGCATCGGATGTTCCGCCCTGTTGCTCTCCAGCCTGGCGAGGAGATTCGCAACGGCGTCGGCTTCCTGTTTTGCCTCTCCCCGCAGCTCCCGCAGCAGGCGCTCCAGCTGCGCCTTGGGCCCGTGACGGGCAAGACCGGCGCGGATTTTCGCGTAGTCGGGGTCCATGAGGTCCCTGCCCAGGTCGCGCAGAAAATGGAAATGGCAGATGAACACCGGGGTCTTCGGCAGGACCTCGGCGACGGCGACCCGGATGCCTGCGGACATGTCGCAGCTAACCGCCAGCGGCGGACCGAAGCGCTTGGTCACCCTGCGCAAAAAATCGGCTACCTGCGGGCCGCTCTCGGTAGGCGCCTTGACGTTGAGCAGCACGAATCCGCTGAGTTCGTCAATCCCGGAAAGCAGATGATCGCTGCCGCCTTTGCAGGTGGAGTCGATATGCAGAATATACCCTCCCGCGGCTCGCAAGTGTTCCCGGAGGCGTGGGGCGGCTTCGGCCTGCGCCACGCCCAGAGACACGGTAAAACGCGCAACAAGATCGCGGACCTGACTCTCCGAAACCTTCACGTTGCGCGCTCTCAGTTCAGTTGCGGCCTCCGCGACCGTCCGATTGCGCCGGAGCACCGCTTCGCCTGCGTACACCATTACATCGTGCCCGAAATTGCAGTGCGGCGAGACCAGTGTGTTGAGCAGTTCGCTGTGGAAAGGCGGCGCCTCCGGGCAAACGGGGCACTGGACCACCGTAACACGCGCGGTGAAGGTGCCCGCGTGCAGCGTGGAAACCTTCCGCGAGTACGTCTTGAGCACCGACAGGGTCGTCCCGCAATGCGGGCAATGCTTCACGACGGAACGAAATGAAATCTCGAGGCCGCGCGAGAACTGCGCGGCGGGTAAAATCGACGCGGCCACGCGCTCCCGGAGGCGAGTCAGCAGCGCTACCGGTTCAAACGTCCCCTTTTTTTTTCCAGCCCGTGAAATCGGAGGAAGTCGTCGATCAGTTGCGCGGAAAGGCGGGGAACCTCGGAACGCAGCATGCCCGCCAGCTTCTCCGAGTCGGCATCGGGATAGCGGATCACCTCCACCAGCAGCGGCACCGCCTCGGCGTCGGACAGCGGAGGTTCCGCCGGTTGAGCCTCTTCCCGCGCCCGACGCTGCCGACGCCGCACAGCCTCGTCCCCGGCGAACCAGACGAAACCCCGGCCTCGGCGTTCCCGGTACAGATCCGGGCAGTCCGCAAAATGCGAAAGAAACGATCGCGGCGCCAGCCCCACCGTCTCGCCGATCTCCGCGGAAGTCAGCCCGGCCGACGATGCCGTCACCAAATGCACCACCGTCCGCCTCAGGTTGCCGTGACGCGAAAAGAACGCGCCGCCGCAGGCCCACAGCCCGTCGCGGTTGAACTCGGGCACATCCGGAAGCGCGTAGTACCGTCCGTTGCAGTTGTAGCTGGTAAAGGCGTTCCACTGCTTTAGCCGACGCCGGGCCGTTGCCGCAGAGCACGCCAGCCACGTCGAAAGTTCTCCAATCGTGAAAATTTTCAGTTTTTTGAGCCGCCGCTGCAAATCGGAACCGTTCATGATGCACCCCTTGAGCATGTATATGCCTAGTATTCGGAGAAAGCATATACTTTAGCTCAAGGTTGCCCGCACTGCAAACTCTTCCAGGCTCAAACTTCATGAAAATATCCGCCATCTTGATATTCGGCCCCATGCAGATACTTTATCACCACGCTCCGGGGTCACCCGGAACCAAGCGCATACCAACACTTTACAAAATCCAACCAAATTCT
>JBMCIU010000253.1:0-2645 GCA_048616755.1 Verrucomicrobiota bacterium | reverse complement strand
AGCCGCACTGCAGGCGAAAAGTGTGACAGATGCCGCCACCCGCAACCGGGGGGATGCCGGCGCGGCGCGGCAAATTAGTTGGTGGTTGAAAATCTTGAGCATGGATATCAGTTCTCCTTTCTGTGTTCAGCAGAAAAAACGCGGTAGTTGTGAAACGGAATATGGATCGGACCGTAACTTTGAGCGTTCTGTTTTTGCACAGGGACAGCCTCTCCGGATTCAATGTCCCGCAGAACAATGGTATTGTCGTTCAAATCTGTCGTCGACCGCCACCAGTCCTGCAGCTCTTCGGGAATCTCGGTCTTCCGCCGTACAGCCCCGGCCGTCAAGGTGTTCGGCCCTCCCAGGATGCGGTCAATGTCCAGCAGTTCCAGCGGCAGGCTGACGGGCTCCAGGCGTTCGTTCATGACGACAAACAGGGCTTTGTATCCCTCGGCATCTTCAAGCGGCCGACGGTACACCGTCACGTATACCTTGCTTTCGCGAGACGGTTTGTCGCCCATCTTGACGTACGCATCATTTCGCCAGTAGGGAAGTTTTTCGATCTTGCGGTCATTGAAAAACCCGAAATCGGTCAGCTCCGCAAGCAAGCGCACGACGTCTTCCTTGTGATAGATAATGCCGTGGGCGCCGCGCGGGGTAACGCCGATGTCATGAAGCAGCGCCCGGCCGACGATCTGGCGGTCAAGCACTTTGTCGTCGCCGTACTCTGCATAGGTGTGGTCGGCCATGTGGGCCGTGGCCAGGCCGCTAAAGCTCTGCGAGAAATAGCGGTAGAGCGGGCTGGGGAACTGAGTGACGACATCGACGTCATACGCACGATGCGCGGCGCCGGCGCCCTCCACCAGGAAGCTGCTGTACCAGAACGATTCCAGCATGGTGGCTTCATTGTTGGACCACGACTGGTGACGCAAGGGCACGTTGTTCGTCTTGTGAATGCGGGCAAGCCGCTTGTAATGGCCGCGCTGATATCGGGTCAGGTACCCGGGCGCCCAGGGCAAAGTTTCGTCGGTGACCTGTTCGCTCGGAACCAGGTGCCCGTCGCCCGTGGCCACGTTGTCCGAATAACCAAACGCGATGGGCCAGTATTCGTCCATATGCCAGCCGACCCGTCGTCCGACGCGAATCTGGCGCTCGAACAGGTATGTCGCTTTATCCTCCCACATGCGGTCGACCCGGGGGCTTTCCTCTTTGAAGCCGGCCTGGACATTGCGCCACTTTCCGTAGCGCATGAACGGCGGATCGTCTTTGCGCCAGGTATCCGCCTTTTCATAGGGCAGATCGGCGGGGGCCTGAGCCGCCTCCCGCCAGTGCTTTTTCAGGTAGCTCTCCGGCAAGTCGTAGGCTTCGCTAAAGTATCCTTTGGACCATGAGTGCCCGAGGGTGTAATGCCAGCCGGCGGCCCGGAAGCTCTCCGGCTTGTTTTTGGCCGGATGCGTCAGCAGGCTGAAGGGAATGGTCCGGCTGCCTTTCACGTCCGCGGAATGGTTGACAAACTGAACGCGCATCGTCACGTCGCCGGCGTTATCGCGTTCTAACTGCAGCGTGGAACCTTCGGCGTTCATGAGCCAACCTTGGGAGCTGTCGCAGTACCAGGTGAAGCCCCGGTCTCCGCTTCCGAACCAGAACCAGGGCACGAAGCGTCCGTAGGCGAGCGCCCGTTTCGTCTGCGAGCTGTCCCATACAACTCCTTCTTTTTCGGGCAGGGAGCAGTCGCGCGTGTCGGCCGCTCCCATGCTGCCGCGCCCGGATTCGGCAAAGGCAATGTCCACCTGGCCATCGACGGGCATGATTAATTCGAACTTGTCAACAACCAGCGGCACCTCAGAACCATACTGCAGTTCGCAATGCACCGAGCCGTCACAGTCGTACTGGGTGATTAGCTTCACCTGCATCTCGCCGAAAGCAAGAACCGTTTCATACTCGACTTCGCTCTTCCAAGTCCGGACCCGTTTGGCGGGCTGGACAATTTTGGCGGGGATGCGCTCGCCGTCAATGACTGCTTCCAGGCGCATGTCGTCTCTCAGTTGCGGACCGCGCCCCATTTCGATCAGTTCGGCGGCGGATAATTCCGCGTCCGCGGCTCGTTTCTCGAGGGGAAGCTCGCGCGGGTCGGGTTTGATGGCAATTTGTTTGGGGAGGCCCTGCCGCGAGATATCAAATCGGTGCTTGAGTGTGCTGAACCCGCGCTCGTCCGCCTCTATCTCGCCCATGCCTTCCCAGACGACGTCGTCCAGTCCCAGTTTGTTGTTCTTCCAGGGGCCGCCGCGATAGGTGAATTCTCCCAGCTCCTTTTCTCCCACAATGCGCATGTCTGTATCGAAGAGCAGCACACTGGCCTTATATATTTCCCCGACAGTCAAGTCCGGCAGGTCGACAAGGAACAGGGCAAACGCGCCGTGAAACGGCTCTTTAACCTCGGCGATCGGCCGGCCGGCCAGGTCGTCGCGAGTGACAATCAGGCGGGCTTCCGTGGCTTTTTTGGCGCCTTTGCTGGCCCCCGCAATGCCGCGGTCGATCACGGCAAACAGGCGTTTCTCATAGTGCGAGTGCATCATGAACGCGTCAAAGTCGGTCCGTTCCGGGCGCGCCCCTTTCAGCAGGTTCGGGAGAGCTTCTGCGTACGGAACGGATCGCTCTTCAGT
>JBMCIU010000252.1:0-2668 GCA_048616755.1 Verrucomicrobiota bacterium | reverse complement strand
AAATGCTCGTCCCCGGCGGCCGCGTGATCTGCGGGCTGATGACGAACGGCACGCTGGCCGAACTGCGTCATCTGCGACGCGAAATCGCGCCCGGGAAATCCGCTCCCGTCGAGCTCGCCGGAAAGAATCAGGTTCTGGATGCGTTCGTTGGCGCCGGGTTCGAGGTCGCGACGGCAACCGAGGACAAATTGATCGCCCGCTATCCGTCCGCCCGCGAGTTTCTGCGCGCCCTGAACCGCCAGGGAGTCACCGGCGGACACCGTGACCGGGGGCAAACGCTGTCTCGGTCCGAACTTAAACAATTAATCGACAGCTATGACCAATGTTGCAGCCATCCTGCGGGGGGCGTGACCGCAACCTACGAAATGCTCTTTCTGGAGGCGGTCGCGCCGACCTCTCCTACCCGGAGCGAGTAACCATCTGCCTGGAGCGAACGATGCCCGAACACTGTTTCATCACCGGCACCGACACCGACGTCGGCAAAACGCTGGTCACCGCCGGCGTGCTCAGCCGATTGTTGAGCAACGGCGTGGACGCCGTGCCCATGAAACCGGTTCAGACCGGCTGCTCGCGACGGGCCGACGGCACACTCGACAATCTGGATCTGGATACCTGTTTTCGGCTCACCGGCTTGGTGCCGGACGCAGCGGAAGGGGAGCTGATTGCCCCTTATCGCTTCGAACCCGCCTGCTCCCCGCACCTGGCCGCGGAACAGGCCGGCGAACCAATCGAATTCAACCGCATTCTGCGCTCGGCCGAGGAACTTATGCGTCGCCACCAGGCCGTGCTTGTCGAAGGCGCGGGCGGCGTCCTTGTGCCGATCAATCGCCGGCAGACCATGCTGGACCTCATGGTGGCCCTGCAACTGCCGGTCATCCTAGCCTCCAGACCGGGGCTGGGTACAATCAATCATACGCTTTTGTCCATTCGCGAGCTGCGAAGCGCCGGACTCGCGGTGCGCGGCGTGGTTTTCTGTGAAACCCAGGCCGCCGAGCGCGGCATGATCGAGCGCGACAACTGGACAACCATTGAAGAATTGGCCAACGTAACCATTCTAGGACGCGTGCCGTATCTGCCCGAATTGGCCGCGGGCGCCATCACGCCGGAGCGCTTTGCCGCCGCCGTGGCGAAAACGCTGCCGCTAAACTGACAACAAAAGGAATACAACCCCCATGCCAAAAAGCACCGACGAATACCATAAACTCGACCGCAAAAGCATCTGGCATCCGTTCACCCGGCATTCCGCGCAGCGCGAGCAAGCGTTCCCGATCATCGCGCGCGGCGAAGGGCCGTTTCTCTTCGACCTGGAAGGCAATCGCTACCTGGACGCCATTTCCTCCTGGTGGTGCTGCAATCTTGGACACACCCACCCCCGCGTGATCGAAGCGCTCAAGGAGCAATGCGATCGCCTGCAGCACAGCATCCTGGCCAACCTCTCGCATCCCAAAGTAATCGAACTGTCCGACCGGCTGCTCGGCCATTTTCCGGACCGGAACCGCCGCGTGCTGTTCGCCGGCGACGGCGCCAGCGCCGTCGAGGCCGCCATGCGCCAGGCCGTCCAGTACTGGCACAACATCGGCAAGCCCGGCAAAAACCGCTTTGCCGCCCTGCAGGAAGGATATCACGGCGATACCCTCGGCGCTATGAGCCTCGGATTCATGCCCTCGTTCCACGCACCCTACAAGGACATCGTGATGCCCGTGCATCACGCCGAAGCACCATTCTGCGCGGGCTGTCGGCTGGGGTGCTCGCCGGACACCTGCGCCCTCGAATGCCTGGCCGACATGCGGCGAATTCTGGAAGATCATGCCGACGAACTCGCCGCCGTCGTCATCGAGTCGAACTGCCAGGGCGCCGCGGGCATGCGTATTTTTTCGCCGGCCTATCTCCGCGAACTGTCGCGGCTTTGCTCGCAGCATGACGTGCTGCTGATCGTCGACGAGATCGCCATGGGCTTCGGGCGCACCGGACGCATGTTCTCCTTCGAACACGCCGGCATCGATCCGGACATCGTCTGCCTTGGCAAAGGCCTCTCCGCCGGATACCTGCCCGTCAGCGCCGCCGTAACACGCGAAGCCATCTACGAAAGCTTCAACGACACACCCGTCGATCATACTTTCTACCACGGCCACACCTTCGCCGGAAACCCCCTCGGCATGACCGCCGCACTGGCCTGCCTGAAAGTCTACGAGGAAGACCGCATCGTCGAGCAGGCCGCCGCGAAGGGGCGGCTGATGGCGCAGGAATTCGAGCGCTTCCGCGACCTTCCGCAGGTTGAAAATGTCCGCAGCCTGGGGATGATCGCGGCCGTCGACGTCAAAGACGGGCCGGACGGCACCCCCGCAACGGAGCGGGCGCAGCAGGTGCGCCAAACCTTAATGAACCGGGAAATAATGCTCCGTCCCCGCGGCAACGTGCTCTACCTCATGCCGCCGCTCATCACCGACGAGGAATTGCTCCTCGACGCCGCACGCAAACTGTTCGAAGCCGTCAGCGAACTACCCCGATCAACTTGATCCAGTACCCTGTAACGCTTAAACCTTCGCAATGGACGAAGTTGTATCAGTCACGCAAAATTGCGAGAAGAATTGGTGCGCGCAGATGTTTAATCTGAGAACTCTTGATCTGGCGGAAGATTAGGTGGCACCGAATTGCCTTCGGTTCAAAG
>JBMCIU010000251.1:0-2698 GCA_048616755.1 Verrucomicrobiota bacterium | reverse complement strand
GAGGGCAACTGCTTGGCCAGGGCGGCAATATTTCGGTCGGCGTGCCCATCTACGGCTTGTCTGAGGGCGTGAATAAGCAGACGCGTAAGCAGATGGTCGCGGCGCGTAAAGAGTCTGTTCAAGTCCAAGTGCCGTTGCAGGTCGGCCATAGCCAGGCGGGGGTTTTCGCGCCACTGGGAGGGGGGTGGCTGATCGGGTTTTTGGCGGAGGATCCAGCGCAGCGAAGCCAGGCCTGCGTCGTCGAGCAGCGCGGGGAACAGGCGCGCGGTCCAGAGCGTGCGCGGGGTGTCGTCGGGCCATAGTTCGGTTTCGGTTACGTCATGCCGTTGCATCCACTGGCGGAAACTGCGGTTGCAGAAGGTGGCGTTTTGAAGTTCTTCCTTGGGATTGTCGTCGATCCCGCAGCAGAGCGTGACGATTCGGGGGTGTTTGTCCTCCTCGACGAGTACGGGCAGTTGCCAGAGGCAACAGTTGTCGGGCAGTTTGAGGGGTTCGTCGTCGGCGTCGAAATCGGTGGCCAGACAGCGGTTGCCAAGGCGCACTCCGGGGGTTAGCTTTGCGCCGATAACCGCGGTGCCGTCGCCGGTTTGAGCGCCGGCGGGAACTTGAGCGCCGTAGCAGTAGCCTGCGGGCGATGCGCCTTCGGAGCATTCGGCCAGGATGCGGTGCGGCAACTGTCCGTACCAATGGCCTGCGAGATGGGCGAGGTATTCGGCTGAGGAGCCCAAGTGGATGAAGGCAAACTGTTCGGTGTTGTGATGGTGAAGACGAATAGAGCCGAGACTGTCCAGCAGGGTTGTACCGATGGGGTGTTCGGCCAACTGCTTGTGGTGAGCGGGCACCATGGCCCAGGCGATTTCCTCGTAGAGGCTGCATTCTCGGTCGGATGCCAGCAGGGTTTGCAATGGATCTTCGGGGGCGACGGATGCGGCGGCAAGGGCTTCGACGGCGGCGCCGCCGAACAGATAAATGCCCGTGTCGATGCGAGCGGCGCCGTCGGTCAGTGCGTTGGCCTCGAGCATGGTGTCAAGGTCGGGTTTTTGCAGCAGGCGGGTGATGGCAGTGCCGTGGTTGGATACAATCACGCCGTGTCGTTCGGCGACGTCCAGCGAGGCGGGGGTGGTCACGACGAGAGCGTCGTTTTCCGGGTTGGGGATGGCGTCGGCATCGAATAGAGGCAGGACATCGCCGGTCAGAGAGAGCATTATGCCTTGCCGGTCGGCGCGCGCGGCCAGGGGCGCTGCCAGGGCCAGCAGGTGGTCGAACAACGTGGGAACGGCATGGTCGGGATCGGCCTGTATGGGAAAGGGGACGAAAAGTTTTCCGGGCACGCTCGCCCAAGGCAGGCGTTTGCTGTCGCCGCCGGCGTGGATGAGCAAAATAGCGCGGTCCGTCAAGGGGCCTGATTCCTGACGTTCCAAGTGACGAAGAGCGTTGAGCGTTGCGCCGCCGCTGCCGATGCGCTTTCCTGCGGGATCTGGCACGGCGCAGGTGCGCGTAGTTTCGGGGATGAGTCCGCGGTGGCGTGCCCGCTCCAGTTGGCGCTGGTATATGCGGGCTTGCTTGTCGTTGGCGGCGGTGATGCCGATCCAGTCCCATCCGGGCACGCGCTTTGGGGCGTCGACGGAGAGGCGCAGGAGGCGCCAGCCGCGAGCAAGGCTTTCCAGCAGAACTGGGGTGACGGATTGCATGGAGCAACTCCCTGAAGAGGTTTTAAGGTATCCGCATTTTTTTTGAATGCTTACGCCTGGGGCGCTATGTCGGGTTTGAGGATGTGGCAACCGATGGCGCCGAGTTTGTTGGTCAGCGCCTCATACATTGCCTCATCGTCGTAGGTGCCGACGATGGCGCCTCCACTGCCCGCGAATTTGGCGGTTGCGCCGGTTGATCGCGCGGTTTGAACCATGCGCCGGTTGCTGTCGGAGACATTGAAGATTTTATCGCGCAGGTCGAAGTTTGCGTTGATGAGTTTGCGTACGGTATCGAGATCGCCTTTGATCAGGGCGAGGTATCCTTCTTCGGCGAAAGCGGCGAAGTCGTCCATAGCGGCGACGATATCGGACTTTTGCTCCTCGAAAAGCACGCGTAGCCTGCCGTGGTATCGTCCGGAGACTTCGGCGCGGCTTGGATCGTATGCTAGGTAGAGCGGCGGCAGGCGGGTGGGGTCGATACTTTCGTAGCGCCCGTAGTTTCGGCTCTCCATGAGGGTTTTGTCAAAGTCCATGAATTGACAGCCTTGGTAGACTTGGATAACGCGGTCCTGCATGCCGCAGGTGATGGTCAACTGCTCGCTTTCGGCTCGCCAGCACAGGGTGGGGATAATTTCGCGAGGGATGGACACGTTGTAAAACTGCATTAGGGCGCGGAACATGGCGGTGCAGATGGCGCTGGATCCGGAAAGCCCGACCAGGCGCGGGATTGTCGAATGATAGCGCGCGGTGAAATTGCGTTTGGGCAGCGGGATGCCGTATTCTCTGCAGTACTCATGAAAGATCTTGGTGGTGGCCTTGAGCAGGCGCAGCCCGCCGTAGTAGCCGTAGAGCCGGATATCGCGCAGCATGGCGTCGGTATTTTTGAAGCGGTGGTCGTCGACCGGTCCCGGCAGGAATTGAATTTCCGGGGTTTCGTAGAGCGTGACGGTTGCCGCGGCGTTTTGGAAGACGAAGGAGATGGTTTTTCCGTAGTACCCATCGGAGGG
>JBMCIU010000250.1:0-2730 GCA_048616755.1 Verrucomicrobiota bacterium | reverse complement strand
CGCGCCCTGTACTTGGTGCCTGGCCGCGCCCGACGCCGGGGGGTACCCATTCAGCGTGGGCGGTCCGGGGTGGGCCAGAGGATTTTGTGCAGCTGCAATTGCAGTCGGACGTTGATGCGGGCGGCGAGTATCCAATCGGCCAGTTGAGGCGGCGGTAGGGTAGCGGCAGGACTGAACAGCACCGGTATGGCGCCGGGGATTTCCCGCAGGCGCTCGACCGCCCAGTCGAAGTCCGTGCGGTCGCAAATGACGAACTTGAGTTCGTCACCCGCGCGAAGGCGGACCAGGTTGTCTCGGCGAAAACTGTCCGGATGGCCGCTGCCGGGCGTTTTCCAGTCCAGGATGGCGTGAAAACTGCGCCGCTCGGGAAGGGCGATCGTTCCGTTCGTCTCGATCAGGACCGTGCGGTTGGCATAGACCAGCGCGTCGGCGAGACGAGGAGTTTCCGGTTGCAGCAGCGGTTCTCCGCCGGTGATCTCGACCAAGGGGGTATCATGGTTGAGCGTTTCGGCAGCAATGTCCTCGGCACTCATTGGAGCGCCTTGGGCATGAGCTTGCGGGGTGTCGCAATACCGGCAGTCTAGATTGCATCCGGCGAGTCGGACGAAGACGCACGGCAGCCCCGCGCGGGTGGATTCGCCTTGGATGCTGTAGAAAATTTCGGTTACGTGCAACATGGCAGAAAGACTCGGAATTCGGTGTTGCCGGCGGCGGAGTCGACGTGAATCCAGCCGCCGTGGTGGGTGACGCATCCGTAGGCCATGGCCAGTCCCATGCCGGTGCCGCGTCCCACTTCCTTCGTTGTGACGAAGGGTTCAAAGAGCGTTTCGCGCACTTCTTCGGGGATGCCGGGACCGTCGTCTTTGACACGGATGCAGCAGTAGTCCTCCGGTTTGGCGGAGCGGTGGTCCTGGGGGCGCAATTCCCAGCCGGGAGTGTATGCCGTGGCTCGTTCGGACCGGAGCACGATGCGGCCGGGCTTTTGGGAATCGCGCAGGGCGTCGCGGGCGTTGATCAGTATGTTCAGGAATACTTGTTCGAGCTGTGAGCGGTCCGCGCGCACATACACGGAATCCGGGCTTTCCAAGCAGCGAAAATCAATGTGGTTTCCGAGCAGCGGTTCAAACAGTGCGGTAATGTCTCCCAGTAGATCCTGGACCAGGATGCGTTCCGGATTGTACTTGCCGCGCCGGGCAAAGCCGAGCAGGTGAGTGGTCAGCCGGGAGGCTCGCTGCAGGCTGTCCTCCATGGTGCCGAGCAGCGCCTGTTCGTCTTCCGGGATGTTTTGATTTCTTCGGAGTCGGTCGACGGACGCCTGGACGGTGTGCAGCAGGTTATTGAAGTCGTGGGCGACGCCGCCTGCGAGCACGCCCACGGATTCCAGGCGTTGGATCATGGCGACCCGTTCGCGGAGGGTTGCCTGTTCCTGCTCCAGGCGCCGCTGCTCGGTGATGTCGCGGGCGATGCAAATGGCCACAAGGGCTTCCTGGATTGTCGCGGGCGAGATCTGGATGTCGAGCCGCAGTTTGTTCGCGTCGTCTGCCTTCTTGCGCATGTCGGACTGCAGTTCGACGGCCCATTCTCGCCGCAATGCTCGGTGGGGTGCGGGAGTGGCCGCATTTTCGCACAGTGCGGACCAGGTGTCTGTCCAGGAAATGGGGTTGTCGTCGGCGTTGCGAAAGACATTGCCGACCGAGACGGTTTTGTTTTTTACCGATCCCAGGTAGCTGCGCGCCATGGCATTGGCGCTAAGCAGGATGCCGTTGTGGTCCAGGATAAAAATCCAATCGCTGGTGCTTTCGACCACGGTTCGGTATCGGCCTTCCCACTCGATAAGGTTTCGGCGCAGGATTTCGGCTCGTCCGTATCCGCCGATAAAGGCGAAGATGATGTCCAGGCTGGGGCGTCGCGTCTGGGGTGCGGTAGTGTGGGTTAGGTGCAGGTAGATTGTCGCCAGAATGCTGAGCCACGCCATGGCGGCCGCGCGCGCGAGGTAGCTGGCGCGCAGGGTTTCCCACCAGTTGCTGAGATGAGGGTTCACCAGCAACTGAAAAATAAAGGAGTCGATGACCTGGGCGAGCAGCAGGGTTCCGAGAACGCTGATGAACAGCCGGCAGCGATGGTTCTTGAAAAACTGGTAAAAAATCGGCAGCACAAACAAGTCGATGGCGCTGGCTGCAAAGGTGGCATTGGCCACATTGCGACCGTGGCTCAGCGACGATGCCAAGTACCGGAAAAGCTCCGGGTGATCGCTTGAATATCCGGGGAGGGTGAACTGCGTGGTCAGCAGCATGGAAAAGCATAAATAGCCGATCAGCAGTGCCAGAAATCCCACGATCACCCGCTGCGCCTCCAACGTGCCGTCGAGGATGTAGACCAACAGCAGCGCCACCAAAAACGGGGACGTCAAAACGACGTTGCCAACGTCCACGGTAAACCCGCCGATGGGGGATTCAATTTGGATGCCCAGCGCCGAAACAATCTGTCCCAGGACTAGAAACAAACCCAGCGATAGATAGAAGGCCGGCGACCCGATCAGGTGCTTCACGCTGTGCAGCAGCATGATCAGCACCATCACCAGCGTCAGTTCGATAAAAGCCAGTAGCGTTGGATCCAGCATGAGGAAAAATCACCCGAACAAGAGTTTTGCCGGAAGATCAGTCCCAGCTTTTCAGGTAAGTGGCCTCGTCGGGGAGCTGCTCTGTCCAGATGGCCGAGTTGGCGTGGACG
>JBMCIU010000249.1:0-2730 GCA_048616755.1 Verrucomicrobiota bacterium | reverse complement strand
TACTGGAGCTGATTCCCACCGCTATGCAGGCTTTTCCCGACACCGAGGAGGAGGAAAACGCCTTCAAAACCCAGTGGGAGCTGTACCTGAAATCGCTCGCCGCCGGCCAAAAGTTCGGCTGGAACCTTCTCGAAGGCGCCAAGGGCGTTCAGCTTGCCGAGCTGGGGCTGATATCCTGGAAGGAGCGCCAGTGGGTCGAAGTGCCCGCGCTGGAATGCTAAGGGATCAAAAAAGACCGAACCCCGAGACCTGAACCATCGAACCACAAGAAGAGGTCGGTATGGAACAATCGACAATCACACTCAAGACAGGAAAGAATCTGCCGCTGACCCGCGTGCACACGCTGGTCATCGGCAGCGGCGCCGCGGGCTTGAATACGGCCCTGCAGTTGCGCAATCAAGGCATTGAAGACCTGCTGGTCGTATCCGAGGGCCTGGAGATGGGCACCTCGCACAACACCGGCAGCGACAAGCAAACCTACTACAAACTGGCGCTGTGCGGCGAGGATTTGGATGCTCCGCGCACCATGGCGGAAAACTATTTTGCCGGCGGCAGCATGCACGGCGACCTGGCGCTGGTCGAAGCCAGCCAGTCCGCCCGCGGCTTCCTCAACCTGGTTAACATTGGCGTGCCGTTCCCGCAGGATCCCTACGGTCAGTTTGTCGGCTACAAGACCGACCACGATCCGCGCCAGCGCGCCACCTCCATCGGCCCCTACACCTCCCGCGAAATGTGCCGCGCACTGATCCGCAAAGTTCAGCAGCTCAACATCCCGGTGCAGGAAAAAACCGATGTAGTCGAGTTACTTGTCGACGGCGAGGGCGAGGAGCGCCGCGCCATTGGCGCGCTGGCGCTCAACGACAGCGACGAGTTGGTCGCCTTTCAGGCGGAGAACGTGGTTTTCGCCGTCGGCGGCCCCGGCGGCATCTACAAGTCCAGCGTTTATCCCGAGGTCCATACAGGTGCGGCCGGACTGGCTTTGATGGCCGGCGCGCGCGCTCAGAGCCTGCCCGAATCTCAGTACGGTATGGCCTCGATCAAGTTTCGCTGGAACGTCTCGGGAACCTACATGCAGGTGATCCCGAAGTTTGTCAGCACCGAACAGGACGGAGAGAGCGAACCGCGCGAGTTTCTGCGCGACTATTTCGACGCTCCGGGCACCATGAACTCGATGGTCTTCCTCAAGGGGTATCAGTGGCCCTTCGACTCGCGCAAAATCATCGGCGGCTCGTCGATCGTCGACATCCTGGTCTACATCGAGACTGTCCTCAAGGGACGCCGGGTGTTCATGGACTTCCGCGAGAATCCCCAAGACTTCTCGTTCGACGAATTGAGCGACGAGGCGCGCGACTATCTGACCAATTCCGACGCCCTGCTGGACACGCCCATCGCGCGCCTGCAGAAGATGAATCCGAACGCCATTCAGCTCTATTTGGACCACGACATCGACGTGCGGAACGAACCGCTGGAAATCGCGGTCTGCGCTCAGCACAACAACGGCGGCCTGGCGGGCAACGCCTGGTGGGAATCCGAAAATATTCGCCACCTGTTCCCCGTCGGCGAAGTCAACGGCTCGCACGGCGCCTACCGACCCGGCGGCTCCGCGCTGAATTCCGGACAGGTCGGCGCATTTCGCGCCGCGGACTTCATCGCCGCCAAATATGCCGACTGGACCCTGCACGACGACACCTTCCTTCGAACCGCGGCCGACGCGGCGAATCGATTGCTCGAATGGACCGAAACCTGTCGCGACGCTCCCCGGTCCTGGCAGCAGGAGCGCGAAGAGTTTCAGGCGCGCATGAGCCGGGCGGGCGCCCACATCCGCAGTCGCGACGACTTGGACCAAGCCGTCGAGGAAGCCAAACAGCAGTGGCAAAATCTGCAGCGGAACGGCAACCGCATGGCCGACAAGGGCGAGCTGCGCGAAGCTCTGCGCAACCGCCACCTCTGCTTTGCGCATAGGGTCTACTTGGAGGCGGTCCGGCACGCCGTGCGCAGCGGCGTCGGCAGCCGCGGCTCGGTCATGGTTACCAACCCGGACGGACAACCCGCCCACCCGAAGCTCGGCGACGAATGGCGGTTCGAAGCCGAAAACGAAGCCTTCCGCGAAAAAGTGCTGGTCACTGAAGTCGCCGACGACGGCGAGGTGCGCGTGGAGTGGATCGACCGCCGCCCCATCCCGGAAAGCGATCTCTGGTTCGAAACAGCCTGGGCCGCCTACCGGGAAGGACGCATCTACGACCGGTAAATGCGGATGCCTTGTTTGAATCTTCAATCCTGAATCTTGAATGTTGAATGTTGAAGTAACTCTGAATTCAAAATTCAGAATTCGAAATTCATTATTCAACATTTATAAACAGACATGGTGCTGTTGAATCTTCTTGGAAGAGTACTAAAATGGCCCCTGCCGAGGAACGTTCAGAGATCTTGATCTTGCGGAAAACTTCGCGGTACCGATTTGGCTTTCGGGCTGCAAGCCCGGCCCAATGCCAGCCCAGGGTCTGCGACCCTGGGTTCGGTTGCCTTCCTCTTTGCGGGCTGAAAGTCCGCACCAAGGCGAACCGATTGCGGCGCAGCGCATTTGGTGCGGGCCTACAGCCCGCAAATCGTTACTTGCGGGCAACCCAGGGTCACGGGACCCTGGGCTGTGGTTGGACCGGGGCGTTGCCCCGAAAATCCTATGAACACAAAACTTGGTTGGATTCGGTCAGTTGAGTTCGCAATGGCTTT
>JBMCIU010000248.1:0-2744 GCA_048616755.1 Verrucomicrobiota bacterium | reverse complement strand
TGAAATTACAATTTCCGGCTCCCTTGTTTGGCGCCGCTGGTTCGCGATCCGACAACGTTGGCGTAGAGTTTTCTCAGGTTTTCGGTCTGCTGCCCCAGCCGATACGGCGGTGGAATCTTACTGGACGCGGGAGTGGAAGTGGTCGGTGATTCCGCGCGTGCGATCAATTGGTTAATTGCCTCGGCAAGCCGGTCGGAGTTATTTGGCGGGACAAACATCGTACGTCTGGTCAGCGGCTCGTCCAGCTGCATGCCCGGAACTTCGGAAGCGATCACCGGCAGGTCTGCGGTCAGCGCCTCGAGCACTATGTAAGGCAGACCTTCCCAACGGGAAGGCACGACCACGCCGTCGAAGGCTCGCAGGTATTCGTGCAGGGCGGGAACGCCGCCCGCAAACCGGCAGCGGGGCGCATTTCCCTGTTGTTCCAGTTCCGATTTTAATTGTCCCGCCAGACTGCCCGTATCGGCGAAGACAATCAGCGGCAAGCGGTTCAGCTTTGGCAAAGCACGCACCAGCACGTCCGGCCCCTTCTGAATTTCCAGGCGGCCGGCAAACAAAATCGCCGTTTCATTCGCCGGAATCTTCAGCCGTCTTCGAGCCTCGGCACGGGGAAGAAGGGTAGCGGCAAACTTGTCGGGAAGTCCATTGGGGATTACAAAGAGCTTGCGTTCCGGAAGGCGATAGACGCGACGCGCCACTTCGGCCTCGCCCTCGGAAACCAATGCGTAGGCATCCGTGCGGCAAGCAAGCAGCCGCTCCGCCGAGACAATCGCGCCGCGCCGCAGCCAATCCGAATAGCGGTCCACCGCAAAAGCGTGCGGCGAATGCACGGCGGCCATTTGCCGGCGACCGGGCAAGAGCCCCAGGCGCCCCCAAAGCCCGGCAAACGTCGAGTGGGTGTGCAGAAGTTCCGGATCAAATTCGTCGACCGCCCGTCGAATCCCGAGAATTGCGCGTCCGTCCGCAGGTCCGAGCGACCGCGACATCCGAACACGAAAAACCTCGATCCCCGACGAGCGAAGTCGCTCCACCGCATCATCGGCTGCGGAGTCCGCAACCGCGCGAAGGACTAGCGCGTTTTCCACTCCCTCAAGCTGTAAACGTGGAAGGATGTAGCGAAGATGGGTCATGACCCCGCCGACATCGACTTCGCTAACATGCAGCACCCTCACTTTTGGGCCTCCTGTTTGCTCGCAACATCGGCGGCAACCGCTTCGGAGTTGGCCGGCCTGCTTGAATATTCGTCCAAAATTTGGCGATAGACAGCCTCGATGCGCGGTACCACACGGCTTATGTCATAGGCTTGCGCACAGCGCACCGCATCGTTGTAGACGGCCAGCCGGCCAACTGGACAGCGCCGGGCCAGAATGGCGTCCGCCAACCGGGCAGGGGTTGCGGGCACCATGGTTGCGGCGCCGTTTGCCTGGCGCGCGATTTCCTCCGGGCCTCCTCCCTCGGTCACCACCACGGGGGTGCCCACGGCCAGCGACTCCACCACGACTCGTCCGAACGGTTCGTCGTCCGCCGTGCTCACGAGCAGATCGGCGGCAGCGATCCACGGCACGGCGTTCTCGCAATCGGTTACAAACTCGATCCGGTCGTGCAGTCCAAGCCCCGCCACGCGATTTTGCAACTCGCGCAAATAGACTTCTCCATCCGGCGGCAGCGCGCGCCCGACAATCGCGGCGCGCGCCTCCGCATCCTGCGAACAAACGTCGGCCATGGCGTCAATAAACAGATCATGTCGTTTCCACCGGACCATATCGGCGACCTGGACCACGGCAAAACGTCCGCCGAGGGCGGCTAGGCGTGGCGCGGGCGAGACCTCGCGCAGCGATTCAATATCAAATCCGTTCGGTACTATCTCCACTCGCGCGTTTGGCGTCCGAGCCCAGGTTTTCGCCACCGTCTCGGAGAGAGCGATCACGCGTGCGGCGCGTCGAGCCAAAATGCGGCGGGCCACCCCGGGCATACTCACATCGCGGTCGTGCACCACCATCGGAATCGTTTGCGGCACTCCCATGCACGCGAGCAGTCCCGCCCTGGCCGTATTGGCGTGAACCAGATCAATTCGTCGGTCCCGACGCAGATGTCGAAACGCGCGGCGCAGCCGGAGGCCGTCCCACAAAAACGCCAAGGCTCCGGAGGGGCGGCGCAGCCAGTGGCGAAACCGAACATGCTCGCAGGAAATTCGATGGAACTCGCATTCGTACAGCACCCCAAATTCACTGTCGTCCGCGGCAACCACCATCGGGTTCCATGTTTGCCAATCCAAGGCATTAATCAGCGTGAGCATGCTCCGCTGAGCGCCGCCCAGCCACGGACCCGTGTCCAAATATAGAATCGTGCCGCCGTGCTTATGCATCGTCGCTCCTTATGCCGGCGCAAACACAACCGGCCGGATTCAAGCAAATTCCAAGAACATAAAATGTATCTCATCCAGCCCGAATCTCAAACCTGACCATATCCATATATGGGGTATTTTGAAGTTGTTTGCGGCAATTGCTGTAAAGTCTGTTTTCATTTATTTTTTAAGGGAGTATTTTACGGGCCGTGTGTGTGTTGATGAGGGTATCCGAAACACGGAGCATTGCGGAAATAAAACGCCAGAGTCCTTTTGCGGTTTTCGGGCCATGACTCGGTCCGATTTCAGCCTAGGGTTCGCGTTCCCGGATTTAAATTCGGTAAGGGAACGGCGAATTGAACGTTTGCTCGATTTTTTACTGTCAAGGAACCGTCATCTT
>JBMCIU010000247.1:0-2747 GCA_048616755.1 Verrucomicrobiota bacterium | reverse complement strand
CTATGGCGTCCATCAAGGCAATCCGGAGTCGGGTCCTTTTTTTGGGGGCCGGGCATGCTCATCTGTACAGTCTGGCCCGGGTAGAGTCACTTCAGCGTCGGGGCGCTGAGGTTACGGTGATTTCGCCGGCGCCGTTTTGGTATTCCGGCATGGGGCCGGGGCTGCTGTCCGGTCAGTATGCGGTTGGCGACGCGAGTGTGGATGTGCGCTCGATGGTTGAGCAGCGCGGCGCCCGTTTTATTGACGGACGCGCAACGGTTCTCGATGCGGAGCGCAAGCGCGTGGTTGTCGACTCCGGGGACGAGCTGTTTTACGATGCTATGTCGATTAACGTGGGCAGCGAGGTCTTTGTACCCGGCGGCGAGGGGGGTGGGGAACCCGCATTTTCGGTGAAGCCGGTATCCAACTTTTTGGAGATGCGGCGCCGCCTGCTTGAATGGGATGGAGAGCGGCCAATCCGCGTGGTGGTTGTCGGCGGTGGAGCGGCCGGATGCGAAGCGGCGGCCAATGTTTGGCGGCTGTGCGCGCAGGAGGATCGTTTAGTTGAAATTTGCTTGGTCACGTCGGATTCGCGGCTGCTGCCGAATCTGCCGCAGGCGGCGGCCAATCGGATGTCGGCTTGGTTTCGTGCGCATGGAATCGTGGTTGAACCCGACCGCCGAGTTGCGGAGTTCGCAGCGGGAAAAGTTTCTTTTGAAGATGGTTCGCGCGTTGATGCGGACATGATGATTGCCGCGACGGGGGTGCACCCGCCGCCGCTTTTGGCCGAGTCCGGTCTGGCTACTGATGCAACGGGAGCGATGTTGGTCGACGAGCATTTGCAGTCGATTTCGCATCCGGGGGTATTTGGCGGCGGCGACTGCATTCGTTTTCAGCTGTGCCCGCTGGACCGTGTCGGAGTTCACGCCGTGCGTGAGGCGCCGGTGTTGTTTCGCAATGTGAGGGCTACGGTGAACGGACGCGGGCTGCGGACGTACAAGCCCCGACATCGATATTTGCAGGTTCTCAATCTTGGCGGCAGGGACGGGTTGCTGGTGCGGGGGAGGCGCGTTTTTTTGGGGCGCCTGGCCTTTCGGCTGAAGCACTGGCTGGACCAACGGTTCATCTCCGGCTATCAGCGCGCCGTGAATCCGAACAATGGCAAGCTGTCAATGGGGCGATCTCGGCAACCGGGAAACACCGCGCTGATTCTGTTCGCCCGCTTCCCCGTCGCCGGTCAGGCCAAAACGCGCTTGATCCCGGCACTCGGTCCCGAAGGCGCGGCCCGCCTGCATCGTCGGTTGGCCGAACATGCGGCGAACGTAGCGCGAGCCGCACGGCAGGGTAAAGCCTCGGTCGCAATTTGCTTTACCGGCGCCGCCCGGCGCGATTTCCGCGCATGGTTGGGGGATGATCTGCGCTATGTCCACCAGCGCGGCGGCGACTTGGGCGCGCGAATGCATCACGCGTTTGCGAATGCCTTCGACCATGGCGCGGAACGCGTGCTTGTGGTGGGAACCGACGTGCCCGACGTGTCGGCGGATCTCCTGCGCCGCGCGATTGGGGCGTTGGACCACTGCGATGGCGTCCTGGGGCCCGCCGCCGACGGCGGCTACTATCTCATCGGACTGAAGAACAGCTGTCGGGAGTTGTTCGAGGATATCGACTGGGGAACCGAACGCGTGGCCGAGCAGACACGCGCTGCCGGCCGCCGGTTGGGACTAAAACTGACCGAAATGCCCGAACTTAATGATGTCGACCGCCCGGAGGATGCGACGCTCCTTCGCAACAATCCTAAATTCGCCGATGTCTTTACCGACAAACCGCGCCTCTCCGTGGTCATTCCGACACTGAACGAAGCGGAGGCGTTGCCGCAAACGCTTGAATGCGCGCGGCACGCCGAGGACGTCGAAATCATTGTCGCTGACGGCGGCAGCCGCGACGACACCCGCGAACGCGCCGCGGAGGCGGGGGTTGTCGTCCTGGAGGTCGGAGGTGGGCGGGCAGCCCAGCTGAACGCCGGGGCGGCGCGGGCCACGGGACGGCACCTGCTGTTTCTGCATGCCGATACCCTGCTGCCCGAAGGCTACGCCGACACGGTTCGACAAACCTTGGAGAATCCCGCCGTTGTCGCCGGCGCCTTCCGCTTTCGCACCGACGGCGAGGGCCTGGGGATTCGGCTTGTCGAATGGGGAACCAATCTTCGCTCGACTGCAGGCGGCCGTCCCTACGGCGATCAGGGACTGTTTCTTGAAAGGCGCGTCTTTGACGAACTGAACGGGTTTCCCGAACTGCCCATTATGGAAGACTTTGAATTCGTGCGTCGTCTGCGCCGGCGCGGGCGCATTGTCACAGTTGGCGATACCATCATCACTTCGGCTCGCCGCTGGCGCTTCCTGGGACCCTTGCGTACAACGCTGCGCAATCAACTCGTGATTTTGGGGTATCGCGCCGGGGTTCCCCCCGAACGCTTGGCGCGCTGGTACCGGGCGCCAAGCCGCAAAAGACGAATGCCTTGAAGCGCTTCGTGTTCCGGGCAAACCGTGGCACTGGCTTTTAGCCGGTGGGTGGGAGGTCTTGATGAACAGCCAACGCGGGAGGCGGAGCAAAAATCCCCGCCTGCAAGGGAAAGTTTCCCGGTTCCCGCCTTTGGCGGAATCGGAAGCTCCGCCTAAAAGGCAGAGCCACGATGGGGGATCGGAAATTCAAACAGCTCCGCCTAAAAGGCAGAGCCACGAAAGGCAGAGCCACGAAAGGCAGAGCCACGA
>JBMCIU010000246.1:0-2776 GCA_048616755.1 Verrucomicrobiota bacterium | reverse complement strand
GGTGCGCGTCGCCCTCCAGCTGCATCTCGACTTCCCCCTCCCTCATTCTGAAGTTATAGGCGGCGTCCATCACGGAAGACTCTCCCTCGGTCAGGGCCAGTTCGCCGTGCCAGAGACCACGTTTGCCGGCGCCTCTTAGGCTGCACTGCAACGGCGCAGCCAGCGGAGCGGGCAAAAACCGTTCTACAAGCCTATCCGGGGGGACTAAAACATGACCGGTGTACTGAACCCTTTGATGACCGCTGCTGACCTGAATCTGCCCCGCCAATGCGTTGTTATCGAGCTGCTTGGCTTGGGCATGGGCGCTAAAATCTTGGGGAGAGCGATAGTGCCCGGCGCCGTTCGCGGCAAAAACGGCGTCTTGACCAAGCACGGGCTTGGCCAATTTTATGCTTGGCAGGCTTATGTCATGGACTAGCACGCTCAAAGGCGGGAGATCGGTGTCTGACGGTTCGGTCTTTTTGGATGCGGCATGTCGCGGAGTTCGCCGCAGCTCCACCCGGCCCACGCGAATCTCGTTCACCTCGACAGTCCTTCGCCCCAAGGAAAGCGGCGACCAATCCAACTGAATGTGGTCCAAGCGCAAAAACTCGCCGTCGGCGTCGGCGACACGTACGGTTTTAATGCGCGGGCGAAACGGAATCAGTCCGGTGAGGTTGGTAACGGTCACCGAATAGGCGCCGACCTCCCGGCTCATCAGGGTGGCAAGACCACGTTTTGCCCACGGGGTTTGGGCAAGGCCAAACAAGACAACCATCGCCAAAACCAACAACAGGACGGGGACACCCAGCCATTTAACCATAAAAAAGATTGGCTTGCGTTGTTTCTTGGCTGCCATCAAAATGCCTGTCCCAAGCTGATGTAGAATTGAAGGTTTCCGTCCATATGCTCGTCTGGGTTCAGCGGCATTGCCACGTCCAAGCGAAGGGGGCCAACCGGGGTATAGTAACGGCATCCGATGCCCGCCCCCCAGAAGAGCGTCTCCGCAAGGTCCGGGTAGCTTGCCTCGAAAGCGTTCCCTCCGTCCACAAACACTGCCCACCCGATAGTTTCGCTCCACTGCCAGCGCACTTCGCCGGTTACTTCCAGCAGCGAACGACCTCCGAATGGATCGCCCGCGCGGCGAGGCGCGACCTCCTGATAGGGATACCCACGAATCGAGCCGCCGCCGCCGGCAAAAAACCGGTCGTCGGCCGGCACATCATCGAGCGCAGCGCCCCAAATGCCGCCAACACGGGAGCGAAGGGCAAACACCAACGAGGGCGAAACGGAAAAAAAGCGGCGTGCGCTGAGCGTGTATTTTTGATAAAATCGGTCGCCGGAGAAAATTTCCTTGACCGATGTAAGCTGCGCCAGGATCTGTCCGCCTTCGGTTGGATTGAGAACATCGTCGCGCACATCCCAGTCCAGGGCCACCGGCAACGAGAGCAAATGAAAGGTGTTTCTTGTCCGCGCGTCATCAATATCCGCGTATTTGTAGCCGATTCCGGCTTCGGATTTCAGGTGCGGTGACATTCGCCACTCCGCATGGGCGCTTGCTTGGTAGGAGATGCTTTCGTAGGCGTCGGTGTCCTCATTTTTGGTTTGAAACTGTAAACGCAGCGACTGATCTCTACCGGGGAGGTGTTGCAACCGAAGGGCTATGTTTGCTTCCTGTGTTTCCGTGGAAAGGTCCAACCCCAGCTGCAGATGCTCGCCGCCGCCCAACAAGTTGCGATGGTCCCACGAAGTTTGCACGCCGGGGCCGATATCGGTTTCGTAGCCGACACCAACCGTGAACAAGCGAGGCTCCGCCTCGGATACCGTTACGATCATCGGCAGTCGACCGTCGGCGGTCAGCTCGTCGGCATGCTCGATATTTACAAGACTGAACAGCCCGCTTTCCATCAACTTTCGCCGCAGGGACCCAACGGCTTCCGGATCGTAGCGATCCCCAGGCGCCCAGGGAACCTTGTTCCGGACCACATCGGGGGCTAAGAATTCCAAACCCCGAATTTCCAGTTCGCCAAATGTTGCCCTGCGACCAGCCCGGCACCGAAGAGTGACCTTTGCCGTCCGAGTTTCATGGTTGACGCGCAACTCGGGGCGCGACGTTTCGGCAAACGGGTAGCCGGCGGCGCGCGCTGAGGATTCGAGGCGCCCGCGCGCGGCCCGGATATCTTTCGCTCGAGCGGGTTCTCCGCGGGAAAGGCCGAGCATCTCCGGCGTGAGTTTGCGCAGGGGCTGCACCTCAGGCGGCGTGGCGACGATTTCAACGTCAACGGACTCGATGGTATACACTGGCCCCGGCTCTACGGCATAATCGACGCGGATCTCGTTGTCGGACGGTTCTCGGACATCGACCTGAATTTTCGGCTGAAAGTGTCCGTAGCTATGGAGGATGTCCTCCAGGCGCGGCACGTCCTGGCGGCCGTGATAGGCAGCCAAAAACGCCGAAGTGCTCATATCCTTGGCATTCACGAGGCGGGATGCCCGACGCAGTTCCTCGACGATCTTTTTGTTGTCGATGCCGCTGAACGTCACGGTCGGACGAAGGTTTTGGCACAACGCAACGTTGCCGAATCCAGTCAGAACGATCAGGATTGACGCAACCAGCGAGCCGCTCGAACAAGGCAGTCTTGCCGGGCGAAAAACTCTCATTTTCCCGTATCTCAGCATGGTTCAGTTCGTCCTAATTGAGCATCCTAACGGTTGTCGAGAACCGCGTCCGGTCCCGCCGGCCGTCGGGGCGCCGGCCTCTACTTAGTACAGGGCGCGGCCTCCCGCGCCCGGTCCC
>JBMCIU010000245.1:0-2778 GCA_048616755.1 Verrucomicrobiota bacterium | reverse complement strand
TTTGTAATTTTTCGTGGCAGCCATCGCACCAGCTGCTCCCGCCTTGCCGCAATCTCGTCAACTTCGTCGACAACAACCTTGCGGGAACCACCATCTCGCGCTATAATTACGAACTTGTGTTCAGCTCGAGGAAATCCGTTGTCAGTTGGTAACGCCAGACGATCAACGCTATGGTAGCGGACGAAACACGGCTGCGCCGTCAGCTGCACTGGAGCACGATGGTGGCCGTCTTTGCTGCCGTATCTTCAAGGGCAAGCGAGACGCCTGCCTATCATTGCCAAGGCCTTTCAGGCCACAAATAACCACAAATCACCGATTGTGCCATAGAAGAAAAACTGAAGGAATAAAAATGATTGGACTGACACTGAAGACCGGCGATTTCAAGATCGACCGGGCATTTCGAATTGCGGTTGGCGACATGCTCGGCAACGTGATGAGCTATCAAAGTGGTGTTTTGGCGGCGCCCGCCCCCTGCCTGGTGGCGGGCTTGAGCTATCCCGACCCCTGGACGCGCGACGCCGCGTTCAACACGTGGAACGGCGCGGGGCTTCTACTGCCCGATGTAATGAAGAACACGTTGTTGTCGTGCCTGACTCGCGGCGATCTCACCGCAGGCATGGGAACCGGTTGCGTCGATGAAAAGGGCAGCGGCGTACCGCCGGACTGTTTGTCGATTGCCGGCCAGTATTGGGATCGGATCATCTGGACCATCGGTGCCTGGGCGCACTATTGTCAGAACGGCGACCGCGAATTCCTCGCCACGGCCTTCGAGGCGGTGAAGAACTCGCTTCCATACCTTGAGAAAAACGAGTACGACGAGGAACTTAAGCTGTTCCGCGGCGGCGCCTGCATCGCCGACGGTCTGGGCGCCTATGGAGACACCTATTCTCATTCCCGGGGCTCCGGAATCTACATGTGGGTCGAGGACAATCCGGACAAACGTCACCCCAAGGGTGCCGGACTGCCGCTAATGTCCATGTCGACCAACTGCCTCTACGCGGAAAGCTACCGTCTGATCCAGCGCATGGCCGAGGAACTGGGGCGCCCCAACGATCCGCACTGGGAATCTATGCGCCAAAACGTCGTCGACGGCATCCAAACACACCTCTGGGACGAGGATGGCGAATTTTTTCGCGTCTATCACGATCCGTGGGGCGGCTCCGGCCCGCACCAGGAATGCCTGGGCAACTGCTTCGCTCTGCTGTTTGACGTGGCTACGGACGAGCAACGAGCGCGCGTGCTGGAAAATCAACCCCATTTAGCCTACGGTCCCCCCGCTGTCTGGCCGGATTTTCCCCGCTACAAAGCCGCGAACGTCCCCATTCAAACCTGTCCCGAGGGCCGCGAGGACATCGAGGCGGAGAACTTGATCCTATCCCAATTTGCCGATATCCGCAACGGCATCGCGGGACACGGCGGAGCAGTCTGGGGCCTGATGATGGGCATCTTCGGGGAAACCGCCTTGCGGGAAGGGCGCCGGGACATGTTCGCCAATGAACTGCACATTATGGCCGATGTATTTTGTCGCGCGGTGCAGAGCCCTGAAATCATTCACCCGGACTGCGGGGCTCCCGGCGGCGCCGTCGGTGAAGTCGGCGGCAATCCGCCGAAAATTGAGCGCGCCGTTTCCTGCTACCGCCAAACGTGGTCGGCCACCAGCTACCTGCGCATGATCCTACATGGCCTCGTTGGCCTAACTCCCCGGCCCGACGGTTTGACTCTCCGTCCCTATCTCCCCGAGGGAATGGACTCGCTCAGCCTCGAATACCTGCCTTGGCGCGAAGCAACCCTGCATCTGAACATTCGCAAAACCGGCGACCAAGGTCCCGGTGTCAAACTGGACGGCAAACTGCTCGACAACAATTGCTTGCCGCCCGACCTGCGAGGTCCGCACGCGGTCGACATTCAAATCGCCTGAATCCCGCCCAAAAGGAGTCCACCCACGAACCGTGGTTCGACACCCGCCGGATGAGGCTGAAGACCAAATCCTGAATCTTGAATTCTGAATTTTGAATTTTGAATCCCGAATACTGAATACTGAATACTGAAACCACGTTAAGTCTCACAGGAGTCGGCTCGTTAATCTGGATCCGGGTTACCCCAAAGTCGTTAGCAAAAGCGCCGTGACCAGCACAGCGACCACCCCGGCGACCAGCACCAAGGCACAGGCTGATTCGATATCGCGGATGCGAGGTTCGCCCTCCCCCTTACCCAGCCAAGGTTTGGAAACCGTACCGTATGAATACACCGTGGGGCCGCCGAGTCGAATCCCGAGCACGCCTGCGACGAAGCTCTCCGCGTGAGCGGAATTCGGCGATGCATGCTTCAGGCGGTCCCGCAGCGCGGTTTGCCACCCGCGTCCTGCCGGCAGGCGCAGGATCTCTGCCGCCAACCACAGAACGGGGATCGACAAACGGGCGGGAATAAAATTAGCTGCGTCATCCAAACGAGCAGAGGCTCGCCCAAACCGCAGATAGCGCTTGTTGCGGTAGCCCACCATCGAATCGAGCGTATTCACGCTTCGGAACGCGAGCACCGCGCCAACGGCCCAGACCTGGGGACTGTTGGCGCCGGTTGCCGCGGCCGCAGCCCCCGCCGCTCCAAACCAGAAAAGCGGTGCCAGAAATCCATCCACAAATCCCTCTGCCACACTCTCCACGGCCGCGCGAATCAAGCCGGAACGATCCAACCGCGCCGCATCCCGCGCCACAATCCGCTGCAGTCTGCGCGCCGCCTCATGAGCGTCGTCCTTTGCCAATGCCTGCCCGATGGGGCGGG
>JBMCIU010000244.1:0-2783 GCA_048616755.1 Verrucomicrobiota bacterium | reverse complement strand
CCAATTCGTTCCGAATCGATCGGGTGCGCCGACTTTTCAAGCTCGGCGCACCTACCTCGATAAGCGACACCCTTTCCGGACAGAGTCGAGCTACAGCTCGAGGCCGTCAAACAGTCCGCCCAGGCTGCCCAGGTTGCCGCCGTCAGTATCCTTGAGCGCATCGCCGGAGGGTTCCTCCTCGCCCGGCTCGCTCAACGCCAGGCGGTCACCGTCGACGGCTTCCACCACCACGGAGACTTCCTGGCCGATTTTGTATTTCTTCTCGATTTCCCGCGCCTGATTTCCGCTTTCGGGCAAGTCCATGCGGCTGGCGTGGAGCAACCCGGTACGTCCGTCGGGCAGCTTCACGAACACGCCGTAGTCTTGAATGCCGTCGACCATGCCGGTCACGGTATTGCCTGCATTGACCGCGGCTTTGCCTTCGCCGCCGCCGATCCTCTGCTCCATGGACAACCCAATCCGATGGCGTTCGGGCTCGATGGCCTCGACGGAGACCTCGACGTCCTGTCCCTCCTCGACCACCTCGCTGGGATGATTGATGCGCCGACCCGCGCCCAATTTTGAAATGTGCACCAACCCTTCAATACCGGGCTCGAGCTGCACGAACGCGCCGAACGGCGCCAGCCGCGTCACCGTGCCCTCATAGGTCGCGCCGACTACATACCGGCCTTCAATGTCCTCCCAGGGATCGCGTCCCGCCCGCTTCAGACTTAGCGAAATCCGCTCGCGCTCCCAGTCGATCTCGCGCACCTGCACCTGCACCGTTTCGCCCTCGCGGAGAAACTCCTGCGGATTGTCCACATGCCCCCACGTAAACTCGCTGACCGGCACCAGCCCCTCCATTCCCCCGATGTCCACAAACGCGCCAAAATCCATCACCCGGCGCACCTCGCCGGTCACGATGTCGCCAACGTTCAGAGCCTGCTTCAACTCCTCCACCAACCCCTGCCGCTCCTGCTCAAGCAGGCGGCGTCGGCTGAGCACAATATTGCGTCCGCCTTCGCTGTATTCGGTGACCAAAAACGTGAAGGTCTCGCCGATGTACACGCCGGCGTCGCGACGCGCAATGTCGATCTGGGAATAGGGGCAAAACGCCTCCTGGTGACCAACCTTAACGGCGAATCCGCCCTTGCGCTCGGCGGTCACACGGCCCTCAACGGGAATCGCGGACTCGTAGGCTTCGCGCATGGCCCCGTCCGCCGCCTCACCGGTCATCCGGCAGGTCAAACGAATGCGCTCCTCGTCGGTGGACAGACAGTAGGCCTCGACCGTGTCGCCCGTCTGCACAGTCAGCGCCCCGTCCTTGTCCGTGAACTCGCCGACATCCAGCACGCCCTCGCTTTTCGCCCCCAGGTCCACAAACACCGAATTGCGGTCCACGGCCGTCACCCGTCCGGTCACCTTCTCGCCGGGCTGCGGATCCTCCTTCAGCTCGCCGGTCTGCGCGGCCAGCATGGCGCCGAAATCCTGCGTGGTTTCATCCTCGCCCAGGTCCACCACCTCGATGCTGTCAAGCAGCGCCCGCACGTTGGGGCGCGCGCGCACTACCCTCGACGGCGTCTCCTGGATCCGACAGACAGCCTTGGGCAAGTCAGCCGGCCAGAGCCAGGCGGATCCGCGCGGCGCGTCCACCTCGCCCGCAGACGTCTCGAACGTCACATGTCCCTGCAAAACGACCATAAGCGACACCGCGCCGCCCGCGGTCAGCTCAATCTTGTGATCCTGGTCACCGGAAATCATATCGATCTGAAACTCTTCGGCGGGCACGGTGTAGGTGCGGAGCCCCTTGCCTGCGGTTTCACCGGCAAACACCTGCTGCGGCTCAGCCGCATAATCCAGGATGCCCAGCAGCGCCTCGCGGTCGATATGCTTGGGGGTCAATCCGGCCCGCACCACGTTGTCCGAACTGGCCATGCACTCCACGATCGTGCCGTGAAAATACGAATGCGGAATCCCCGGCGCGGTATACACCGCCTCGCCTTCCTGCAACTGCAGCGAACGGAGAAGATACGCAAACAACGATCCGCGATCGCCCGGAAAATGCTCCAACGCCTCCAAGAACCGCCGGTCCGAATCGGCCAACTCATCGAACATGGTCAACTCCAACGCCAAGCCCTCGAGCACATCGGTCACCTTGTTGTCCGGAGCGGAAACCACCCGTTCGCACGCTTGCAGCAACCAGTCCGCAGGCCGGCCGACACAGTCCACGGAAAGATGCCCGCGGAAAAACCTGCTCAGACTGCTGCGCGCCTCGATTTCCGCAGCAACCTCGGCCGCCGACCGGAACCCGGACAGCAGCTCGAACGGCTCGAGCGCCACCGCAATCTCGGGCTTGTGATTGCCGTCCGGAAAATGCTCCGGATCGCGCTGATGCATCCGTTCGGCCGTTTCCCGATCCGGATGCGCTTGGATCGACAGCGGTTGGCGACAACTCAGAACCTTAAGCAAAAACGGCAGCTTTGGTCCCAATTGCCGCATCACTATTTCGCCCAGAATCTGCTTGGGACTCTCCTCGATCAACCCATTCAGCGGCGTTGTGCCGTTGGGATGGCGCGCGACCGACGGCGCGGACGGATGCGCGCCCACCCACAACTCGGCGTAGGGCGTATCGTCCTCGGGGGTTTCCCCCTGCAGCGCGGCGATGAACGGCGGAACGCCGTCGCGCATGCGCGTGCCCCAATGATAATGCTGCACGCTGCATCGAAGTGGAAGAAGCTGCTTGAAATCCATAACTCGTTTTCCTGTTCCTGTACGTTGAATAAATATCGATCAATGCCGTACTA
>JBMCIU010000243.1:0-2797 GCA_048616755.1 Verrucomicrobiota bacterium | reverse complement strand
CTGCGCGAAGCCCGCAAAACCAAGGACATCGGCTTCTGCAACGACGTCTATCCCGCCGATAAAGCCGGGGAGAAATCGGTTGCCGACATCGCCGACATCATGCTGCCCCACCTCGGCGCAAGCACCTTCGAAGCCAACCTCAACGCCGCCACCCGCGCAGCCGAACAACTGATCGCCTACGATCAGCGCGGAGTCACCAAGTTCGTCGTCAACGAGGGCGTCCCAGAAGGACTGGACAGCACCTTCCAGGAACTCGCCTTCCAAATTGGCTACTTAGCGCGTCACTATCTGGGCAGCACCAAAAGCGTTACGCGCCTGGAGTGCGGCTTCTTCGGCGAACTCGGACAATTCGAGCGCTGGCTGCTCCCCTCGGTCGTCGCCGGCGTGTCTCCCGACTTTGAGAGCGGCATGGACTTTGAAGAGGCGCAAGACTTCCTTGAGGAGATGGGCGTCAGCCTGCAGATTCGCGACACCGCCAAGGAGAAGCGCTTTGGGGAATCGATCAGCGTCGACCTGTTCGAAGGCGACAAAACCATTAAACGGGTCAGCCTGCGCGGCACTGTTGCCGAGGGCATACCCGTGCTTTCGCGCATCAACGATTTCGAGCGCCTCTACATTGAGCCGCGCGGTCACAGCCTCTTCGCCATTTACCCGGACCGTCCAGGCGTCATGGCAAAAATCACGGCGGCGTGCGCCGAGGCGGACATTAACATCGACGATATGCGCTGCCCGCACAATCAGACCCGCGACCATTCCGTGGCCATGCTGAAAACCAGCGCCCCCGTCCCCAAAAGCGTGGTCGAACGCATTCGCGAGCAGATCAATCCCGACGTGGTTTTCGCCGTGTCGATCACCTAGCGCGGCACTACCTGGAAAGGAGGCACGCCTCCACTAGCCTTTCCCAGCGCCATCGCCGGGCGACGAATCGACGATGGCGCTTTTTTATCCCTGTATCTATCGTTGCCACCGATTCAGGAATCAGCAATTCAGCCGATGGGAACCATCGCCATGACACAGCAACAGACCAATTCTCAAACCGAGCAAAATGGCGCCTCGACCATGCGCGGCGCCGACATCGTTGTCCGGTGCCTTGAACGGGAAAGCGTGGACACCGTGTTCGCCTACCCCGGCGGCGCCTCCATGGAATTGCACCAGGCCATGTGCAAATCCCCCATCCGCGTCGTGTTGCCGCGCCATGAGCAGGGCGGCGGTTTCGCCGCGGCCGGATACGCGCGCGCCACCGGCCGCGTGGGCGTGGCAATGGCAACCAGCGGACCCGGCGCCACAAATTTGGTCACCGCCATCACAGACGCGTACATGGACTCCATACCCACCGTCTTCATTACCGGCCAGGTGGGACAAAAATTCATCGGCAAAAACGCCTTTCAGGAAACCGACATCATCGGCATTACCCGCCCGATTGTCAAACACAGTTACTTGGTTCTGGACGTTAACGACATTCCCGAAGTCATGGCGGAAGCCTTTTACCTGGCGCGCACCGGTCGCCCGGGCCCCGTCGTCATCGACTTGCCCAAGGATGTCCAGCAGGCCTTTTGCGAACCGGAATTTCCCGAGCGCGTCACTCTTCGCTCCCATCAAATCGCCGGCGAACCGAGTGCGGAGGACATCGAGCGCGTCCGCCAGACCATTGCCGGCGCCACTCGTCCCTGCTTGTACATCGGCGGCGGCATCATTGCCTCCGGTGCACACCAAGAACTGCTCACTTTCGCGGAAACCAACCGCATTCCCGTCGTCAACACCCTTATGGGCGTCGGCGCCTTCCCGTCCACCCACGAGCTTTCCCTTAAATGGCTGGGCATGCACGGCTGCTACGCGGCAAACTACGCCGCGAACCAATCCGACGTGCTGATCGCGGTCGGCGTGCGCTTCGACGACCGCGTAACCGGGAAGGTCGAGACCTTTGCCACCGGCTCAACCATCATTCACATTGACATCGATCCCTCCGAGATCAACAAGAACAAGCATGCCGACATCGGCGTGGTCTGCGACGCCAAAGCCATGCTCCGAGAACTGAACAAAACCGCCTTGAAGGGGGACTGGGACGACTGGGTGCGGCAAACGCAGACATGGAAACGCGAGTACCCATTCTCGTATCGGACCGGCGAGCACATTCAGCCCCAGCAGGTCATCGAACGTCTCGACGCCCTGACCGACAGCAGCGCCACCATCGTCACCGGCGTTGGTCAGCACCAAATGTGGGCCGGACAGTTCTACAACTACCAACGCCCGCGTCAGTTCCACACCTCCGGCGGACTCGGCACAATGGGGTTCGGCCTGCCCACCGCCATGGGCGTGAAAACCGCCCGCCCCAAAGAAACCGTCGTGCTCATCGACGGAGACGGCAGCTTCCAGATGAACATCCAGGAACTCGGAACCGTGCACTGCGAGGAAATCGCCGTCAAAATGATCATCCTCAACAATCAGCACCTGGGCATGGTCGCCCAATGGGAAGACCGATTCTACGGCAGCCAACGCGGAAATACCGAGCTTAAAAGCAATTTTTCCGAGCGCCCCTACCCGCACTTCATCGACGTGGCCAAAGGATACCTCGTTCCCGGCAAAGAAGTCTGGACCCAAGACGAACTCGACGACTCCATCCGGGAAATGTTGACTGCGGAAGGGCCCTTCCTTCTCGACATCCACGTCGAATACCAGGAGCATGTCCTGCCCATGATCCCCCCCGGCGGCAGCTACAAGGATCTCATCCTCGAATAGCCGTTCCTATGAACACAAAACTTGATTGGATTCGGTCAGTTGAGTTCGCAATGGCTTTTAG
>JBMCIU010000242.1:0-2801 GCA_048616755.1 Verrucomicrobiota bacterium | reverse complement strand
GTCGTATGTCGGGCGTTCAACTTGCGCGACTCTTGTGCCTGCGAAACCGAGTTCATATTCAGTATTCAGAATTCAGTTTAATAAATACCGGTGGTGCGTTGTTGGATTTGTATGAACTTCGTATACAATAGAATAACCTGTCTATAAATCAACCACAGTGAATAAAGATAACTGATTGCCTATAATAAACCAAATGTCTAAAATAGTATGCTGAGCTTTGCAGCCATTGCTAAACGAAATTGTTTTTTATGAAGATCGGCTTATTGCATCGGGGGCTTTACTTGGCGTTTGCGCCGACGGCGCTGATGCATCCGGTTGCAGCACCCTAAAAGCCGTACCCTTCCGGTGTGGACGAGTTCTTGTCGCGCCGTTTTGTGCTACTCCTACAATTGTCAAGCCCTTGCAGGCCACAAATAGCCACAAAGATTCCAGTAGTGCCGGGCCAAAGAACCCGGTTTTACTGAACCAAACTCCGAAAATTTATTTCTTCGTACAACATCGAACAACCGACGGTTCCGGATGCTATGGTATAGGGACAAATCCCATCCGCGCGTGGCGGGTCCGCCGCACTCGCGTCAACGTCCTTGGGGCGGACCAGCCGCGGAAATTGTTGCCGAGTCACCATCGCGAAGTCAAAGAGCCATGAACAAAGTTGCCGCCAAAGACCGCATCAAGGAATTGCGCCGCCAGGTTGAACACCACAACCAGCTCTATTACCAACAGGCCCAACCCGAAATATCCGACCGGGAATACGACCGGCTGTTGCGCGAGTTGGAGGACTTGGAGCAGCAGTTTCCCGAGCTGGTCACACCCGATTCGCCAACCCAACGGGTCGGCGGCGAACCGCTCGACGAATTTGTGACGCGGCCCCACTCCGTGCCGATGTTGAGTCTGAACAATACGTACAGCTCAGCCGAACTCGAGCAGTTTTTTCGACGGGTTCACGACCGCGCCGGACAGACCGAACTCACATTTGCCGTGGAACCCAAGATCGACGGGGTTAGCATCTCGATTCGTTATGAAAACGGCGTGCTCGTCCAGGCGCTCACCCGCGGCAACGGGCAGGAGGGAGACGACGTCACGGCCAATGTGCGGACGATATTGGGGGTTCCCCTGCGTCTGGGAGGCGCGGTGCCGCCGCCCGTACTCGAGGCGCGGGGGGAGGTGTTCATGACCCGTGCGCGCTTTCGCGAACTCAACGAACAGCGTCAGGCGCGAGGCGAGCGGGAGTTTGCCAACGCCCGCAACGCCACCGCCGGCACGCTCAAACTGTTGGATCCGCGGGAAGTGGCCAAGCGTCCCTTGGACGCGCGCTTCTACGCCCAGGGCGAACTGCAGGGCACGGAGATTAACACCCAGGCGGAGCTGCTGAAACGATTCGACGAGTACGGCCTGCCCACCTGTGAGTTTCTCGAACTGGTCAGCAGTTTCGACGCGCTGTGGCGCGCTGTCGAGTCGCTCGACGAGCGGCGCGAAACCATTCCCTACGAGATTGACGGGGCGGTGATCAAGGTGGACGACTTTTCCTTGCGCGCTCAAATCGGCGCCACGGCCAAGGCGCCCAGCTGGGCGATCGCTTACAAATACGAGGCCCAACGGGCGGTCACCCGCCTCGAGGACATTACGGTTCAGGTGGGGCGCACCGGCGTGCTCACCCCCGTGGCTGAGTTGACGCCGGTGGAATTGGCCGGTTCCACGATCCGGCGCGCCACCCTGCACAATCAGGACGAAATCGAGCGCAAGGACATTCGCATTGGCGACGCCGTGGTTATCGAGAAAGCCGGCGAAGTCATTCCCGCGGTCGTCTCCGTCGAGACGGATTTGCGCCCGGAGGGAACGAGTCCGTTCAACTTGGTCGAGCACATCAACGGCGCCTGCCCTTCCTGCGGCCAACCGGTGCATCGGGATCCCGAGTTTGTCGCCTGGCAATGCACAAATCTGGGCTGCCCCGCCCAGGCCGTTGGGCGCCTGGAACACTTTGCCCGGCGCGACGCCCTCGATATCGAGCAGCTTGGCGAAACCGTGGCCCGCGCGCTTGTGAACGCAGATCTTGTTCATCACCCCCTGGACCTGTTTTCGCTGAGCGCCGACGACGTAGCCGAGCTGAATTTGGGCACGGATGAACAACCCCGACAGTTCGGCGAAAAAAATGCCCGCAAGCTTCTGCAATCGGTCGAGCGCAGCCGCGAGTTGCCGCTCGAACGCTGGCTGCATGCCCTCGGAATCCCCTACGTCGGAATCAACACCGCGCGCCAACTGGCAAAACTGCACACCACCCTGGACGAGGTTGCCGAATCCGATATCCTGCAAGTCATCATCGAACAGGATGACATCGAGCGCGAAATGAAAACGGTCAATCCCCGTTCGCGCAAGAATCCGCCGGCCAACGAACAGGAAAAGTCCCAACGTGCCGAACGCTACGAGCAACTGAAACGCCGATACGCCGAACTGCAGGCAACGCTCGAAAAACGGCGAGCCGACGTGTCGCTCGACGAAATCGGGCCGGTGGTCGCCCGCAGTAACCGTGATTTCTTTGCCTCCAAAACCGGCAAGGAACTGAGACGACGACTGGACGAACTCGACATTCACCCCCGCTCCTCCATGCCGGCTAAGCAAGACCAGCCATCCAGCCCCCTGACCGGCAAAAAACTGGTCCTGACCGGCACCCTCGAGTCGATGTCCAGATCAGAAGCCAAACAGAAAATCGAAGAGCTTGGCGGCACTGTCACCGGCTCGGTCAGCGGCAACACTGATTTTGTCGTCGCCGGCGCCGAACCCGGCGCCGGCAAAATGAGCAAGGC
>JBMCIU010000241.1:0-2836 GCA_048616755.1 Verrucomicrobiota bacterium | reverse complement strand
ACAAAAGCAAACCTCAAAATCGTCCGGCTGGACCGCGGAATCGAGAAACGCGGTATGGATCACGACGAACATAAACAGGACGAAGAACACGGGCAGGAACACGGACATGGAGACGACCACGACCACGAGGATGGACACGGGCATCACGGGCACGACCACGATCACGGACACGACCACGGGCACGGAGATGGCGCGGATCCGCACATCTGGTTGTCGCCGGTCAATGCCGGCATCATGGCGAAAACTGTCGCCGAGGCGCTCATCGAAGCCGATCCCGAGCACGCCGAGCTGTATCGTCGAAATCTGGAGCAACTGCAGAAAGATCTTGACGAAGTGCACCGGGAGATAAAGCAGTTGCTGCAACCCTTGAAGGGCAAAACCTTTTACGTGTTTCATCCCGCCTTTGGCTATTTTGGCGACACCTATGGCCTTGAAGAGCGGGCGGTGGAAATCTCCGGCAGATCTCCCACGCCCCGCGAACTTCGCAGCCTGATTCAGCAAGCCAAGCGCGACGATGTGAGAGTTTTGTTCGTCCAGCCGCAATTTGATTCCTCCAGCTCTCGCACCATTGCTCGCGCCATCGGCGGAAGCGTTGTGCCCTTGGACCCGCTGGACCGAAACCTGCTGGAAAACTTTCGCACCATTGCCCGCAAGCTTCGGGAGTCGCTTGCCGATGACTGATGTCGCCGAAAACCGCGTGCAAACGGGCGCTCCGCCTACCTCGGAAAAGACCGTCGGCCGAGAAGTGATCCGGGTTCGCGACCTGGATTTGAACCTGGAGGGGCGACCGGTCTTGCGCAAGGTGGACTTGACTGTTTCCGAATACGAATTTCTCTCGGTCGTGGGGCCCAACGGCGGAGGCAAAACCACGCTGATCAAACTCATTCTGGGATTGCTCCAGCCCTCCTCCGGCACGGTTAGGGTATTCGGCAAGCCGCCGGAATCCGTCCGCCGCCGCATCGGCTATTTGCCCCAGTACGTGCATTTCGATCCGCTGTTTCCAATCACGGTCAGGGACGTGGTGATGATGGGTCGTCTTGGCATGGGCCGCCGCACATGGCGGTTCGGAAAAGCGGACCGGGAGGCGGCTCTCCGGGCGATGCAGCGCGCGCATGTGGAGGATTTGAGCGAGCGCTCGTTTGATGCGCTGTCCGGAGGTCAGCGTCAGCGCGTCCTGTTGGCGCGCGCCCTCGCCACCGAGCCGGAACTGTTGCTTTTGGACGAGCCCACGGCCAATGTCGACACGGTTGTCGAAAACCGTTTGTTCGAAACCCTGCGCGAATTGAATGCGCACATGACCATCCTGGTCGTATCTCACGACCTGGGCGTAGTCTCCAGCGCAGTGACTCGCGTGATCTGCGTCAAAAAAACCGTGCGCGTGCATCCCACCAGCGAGTTGACCGGCGATCTGGTCCGGGAACTGTACGGCGCGGACATACACATGGTTCAGCACGATCACAACTGCGCCGCTGCAAGGGGGATGGAATGACGGATTTCCTGCACGCGCTGATGGATCCCGAGATCCCGTTTTTTCGCTATGCCATGGTGGCCTGCGCACTGGCCAGCGTGGCGTTCGGCACCGTGGGTACCTTTGTGGTTGCGCGACGAATCAGCTACATCGCCGGCGCCGTGGCGCACTCGGTGCTGGGCGGGGTAGGGGTTGCCCTGTATTTGCAGCGTCGATTCGGTCTGGACTGGCTGGATCCCTTTTACGGGGCGGTCGTGGCCGCGCTGTTGTCCGCCTTGATTATTGGTTTGGTCAGCCTGCATGCCCGCCAGCGCGAGGATACCGTGATCGGCGCGATCTGGGCCGTTGGAATGGCGGTGGGACTGCTGTGCATCTCCGCGGCGCCGGGGCAGTTCGATCCGATGGCATACCTCTTCGGCGACGTGCTGATGATTTCGCGGACCGACCTCATCTTGATCGCGGTGCTTGACCTCGTCGTGATCGGGGTAGCGTTCTTCCGGCTTGCGGAGTTGCAGGCTGTATGTTTTGACGAAGAATTTGCCCGTGCGCGCGGCTTGCCCGTCGAACGGCTGTATTTGCTGCTGCTGTGTCTGACCGCTCTAACCGTGGTGCTGATGGTCAGCATTGTCGGTATTGTTATGGTAGTCGCCCTGCTGACCCTTCCCGCGGCGGCTGCGGGCGGTTTGACCCGTCGGCTCGGGCACATGATTGGGCTGGCCGTGTTCTTCTGCTTCGTATTTTCGACCCTCGGCATGGGCATCAGCTACATGGCCAATCTTCCCACGGGGCCCACAATCATTATGATCGCCGCCGCCGCATACCTCGCCATCGCCACCACAAGAGCCGTCATCGGAACTCGATCAGGCACCAAACACGAGGAATAACATGGCCTGCTTGTCCTTGCAAACGGAAGGCAAATGCAACTTTTTTAAAGTCTGTCCAATGTGTCATGCCAACTGGGAAACACGCGAGGTATTTCTCTCCGATCCCGACGTGGTGCTTGTCGGTTATCAAGCGCTATTCGAAGACTTGCAGGCGGGCCCTATTCCTTTTCAACCACTCCTGCGGCACCACTATGGGAATTGAGGCGGGAAATTTCTTTGATCTCCATGAGGGACCTGTTTTTAAAGAACACGCCACCGGAACCGAACAATGCGGCGAACATTGCCTGTACAAGGATGATCTGGATCCCTGCCCCGTTCGATGCGACTGCGCGTTTGCTCGGGACGTGCTGCAAATTGTGCGCCATTGGCCCCAATGCCGATCATAATTTCCCGCCACCGTTTTTCCAACCGGCGGGTCCCCCGTAGCTTCGGCATTCCTGCCGGAGTCCCGTCCCGCCGGTTTTCCAACCGGCGTGGTCCCCCG
>JBMCIU010000240.1:0-2871 GCA_048616755.1 Verrucomicrobiota bacterium | reverse complement strand
CCGCACCCTTCCTTATTCCCCGGAGATTTTGACGACTCGGAAGTCGTGGGCGGGGATGAACAGAGGGCCGTAGATTTCCAGAGAGCCGTCTTTCGACGCTTGCCGCACCTGTCCTTCGCCTTCCATGTCAATCATCGATTCAAGCGTTTTGCCTCTACCCACGACATAGTTGCGCACGTTGTTCTTTCGCCAGTCGCTGTTGGAGGGGATCAGGTCGTCCTGCCAGTAGGTTTTGGTCATCTCGGGCCAGTAGGTGAGCGAGTTTGCGCCGCCGAGCAGACGATCGGCATCCTGCAGATAGAATTGAGCGTACTGATTTTCGTCGGTTTCATTGACGACAACGATCATGGCTTTGTATCGGTCCGCCTGTTCCGCAACCGGTCGCCGGTAGATTGTGGCATAGGCTTCCGCCAGCGGGTTTTCCTGGGTGACCGAAAACTCTCCGCCCATGAATTCCTCTCCGTAGCGGACGTGTTCGCCGCTGCGCCAGTAGGGAATAAATTCGGTGTTGCCGTCGTCTTCAAAAAATCCAAACTCTTCGATGGCTTTCATTAGTTTTCCAGCGGAGACTACATGGGCGAGTTTTGCGATGTCCGCGGAGATACCGTGCAGCAAGGCGCGACCGAGGACCATTCGGTCCGGCTTGGGGGTGTTGCCCGCGCGAATCAATTCTCCGGAGTTGGAGCGCAGAACTGCGGGCAGGGCGGTGTGCGTGCCGGCATAGTAGCGGAAGAGCGGCATGGTGTATGCGTCGCTGATGTTTTTGTCCGCCGATTCCGCGTCGCCGCCTGCAGGGCCTGCCAGGACGTTCAAGCGAGCGGTGGACTCATAGACGGTTGCGGAATCCGCGCGTACCACGCTATCGCCCTCCGAGCCCGCGCTTTGACGGTCGTCCAGTGATATGGTGGAGGCTTCCGGGGTGTCAACGGTCGCGGGTGTTTTGAACCACAGTTCGGATTTGCTCATGTCGGCGTACGGCTTGGCCGGATGGGTAAGGATGGCGAATTCGGCCTTGGCTTTGCCCTTCAGTGTCACCGCGTGATTGACAAGATTTAGCGTCCAGACGATATCGCCGTCTTCATTGCGCGCCAATTCGCAGAAGGGGTCTTCGTCGGTGAGGTCAAAACCGTCTCCGGAGGTCAGCCAAGTGAATCCACGGTCGCCATTGCCGACGAACACATGCTCGAGTAACCCGGGGGAAACGATGGAGCGGTCTTCGGCGAATTCGCCGGCGTTTTGCCAGATGGTTCCCTGCGGAACGTTTTCGGGAATAAACTGTTTCCCGTCTGTTTCGAGAAGACGCTCGTCCGAGGGCGAAACGGGCAACACGAAATCAATTTCGCCGGGAAGCGTCATTTGCAGCGACACCGCCTGCACCTCGACATTGTTGCCGGAGTAGGTTAGGGTTGCGAACATCGCGCCGTCGCCGGTGTACTGCAAGTCCGCGTCAAAGGCGACGTCGCCAGCCTTGAGCCGGCTTGTGACCTGCACCGCATCCCCTTTGCGCTCGGCCTTCATGGCGTTTTCGGGTTCGGCCACGACGGTGCTTTCACCAATTTGCGCTGTCAGGCGGACGTCGGTCAGCTGAATACCGCGCCCGATGGCGTTCAGTGCAGCCTGAGAGAGGTCGTCGTCTCTCTCAGTCAGAGGGATCTCCTGTTCGTGGGCGTTGATCTCGACGTTTTCCGGCAATCCGGTCGGCGCCAGTTGGATGGTGTGCCGCGGGGTCTTGACGGTTTGACCGTCAAGTGTGGCTTGGGCTGCGACTGCGGTCCCTCCCGCGATGCAGAGCATCCCTGTGCAGGCTAGCGCGGCCAGGTGACGGTTCATTGTGGAGCGCAAAGATTTGATCATCTTGTTTTTTCCTTTTGTTGGTTTTGTTTCGAGATTTGGCGTTTATTTTCGATTATTGTTCCTGCCGATTTTCGGCATAGAGGATGCGCAGTCCGTGGAACGGCAGATATACGGGGCCGTACACGCTTCCGTTTTCGTCACTGGCTTCGATCAGCTGTCCGGTTTCAAAGTCGCGGAGTACGGGGGTGCCGCCGCGCTGGTCGCGGATGTCGCTCCACATGGTTTTCATTGCATCAGGCACCTCGGTATCGTCCATTACGCCGGCCGTTTGCAGGGTGTTGGGTCCGCCCAGCAGCCGTTCGGCATCTTTGATCACTACAGGCAGCTCGACCGAGTCGGTGGGATGGCAGTTGAGAATCACCAGGATAGTGCGATAGCCGTTGCCGTCCTCGAGCGGTGTTTTGTAGGCCGTGACATGAACGTTGGAATGGGGCTCGTCAGCGCCGAGTTGAACAATATCCTGATTTCGCCAGTGCGGCATGCGATGCACTTCGTTGTCTTTAAAGAATCCGAAGCGGTGCAGTTCCTCAATCATGCGGACTGCCTGTTCGGGGTGTTTGAGCGTACCGTGCGGACCGGCGGCGACGACACCGAAGTCTTGGAGCATGGCTTGTCCGAGCCATGCGCGGTCGAAATGCCTGTCGTCGCCCGGTTCTACCGGCGACTGGTCCGGGAACATGTGCATGACCAGCCCCGTCCAGCTGTGGGCCATATACGTGTATAGAGAGTTCGGAAACTGGGTCAGCACGTCCACTTCGCGGGAGGGTTGGGCGGCGCCGGCGCCCTCGACCAGGATTCCTTCCCAGACTAGGGATTCCAGCATAGTGGCTTGATTGTTGGCCCATACGGCGTGACGGTTGGGAACGCCTTCGCGCTTGAACACGCGGTTAAAGCGCTTGTAGACATTGCGCTGATTGTCGATGTTCCAGCCGGCCTGCCAGGGCAGCTCGTCCTCTTCGACGGTTTCCGGATCGCGTATATGGGCGCTTTCCGCCGCCAGGTTGTTGGACTTGCTGA
>JBMCIU010000239.1:0-2904 GCA_048616755.1 Verrucomicrobiota bacterium | reverse complement strand
TTCGGTTTCACCCGGCGGATGGTGTCGACACGGCGGCCAGCCGGGGTGTTGCTCTCCGAGTTGACGGGTGGCCAGATTCAGATTTCGAGTTCATTTAAGCGGGGACGTGGGCCGCGCACATGCAGCCGGCGGTCAGCAGTGCCAGGATCACGCCAACGCGGGCGGTTTCCGGAAGGCGTCGCCACTTGGCTTCGAGATCTCTGCCCAGCTTGGCCAGGCGCGACGAACCGGCGGGCAGGCTGAAATCCACATCCAGCAGTTTCAGTGCGATAGGCAGAAGCACCAACATTGCGCCTCGCAGAAGGCGCCCCTGCACCAGTTCGACCAAGGCCAATCCGGCGGCCAGCAGCGTACCGGCAATCAGCAAGCCGGCATAGGCGCGGCGCGCCAGTATCTTGCCTGCAGCGGATAATACCGCAAGTACGAGAGCAATGCCCGCAAGGAATGCGACTGAAGTCGGCGTCACGCCCGGGACGGGCGAAATCTGATGCAGGGCGACGAATCCCAGGAGAAGAGTAACTGCTCCGGTCTTTGTTTTTCCGAATAAATTGGCGCTGGTGCGCTGCGCGAAGAGCCTGGAGAGCTGTCCCGCAACGTCCACGACCGCGAAGGCGATGACGATGCTTGCAGGCGGGGACGCCGAGACTCCCGGCACCAAAGCCAAAAACACGAGGGGGGGCAATACCATGCATTTGTCGGAAAGCGGGTCCAGCCATTTCCCGCGCTCGGTGACCAGGTCGCAACTGCGCGCAATCGTCCCGTCGGTGAGGTCGGTAATCATCCAAAAGGCAAACCACACCAATGCCGCGGCGGGCCCGAGCCATTTCCACAGCAGGATACTCACAATGCCCATGGGGATCCGAGCCAGGCAGATGGCATTCGGATGCGCGAACCGATGGGAACGCACCCAATCTCGACCACCAGACGAGCGGGTGAGCGACATGACCCCGACGCGTTCGAGCAGAAACAGCCCGAGAACCAACAGGATGGGCAGCACAAGGTCACTCATCGACGGGTGAATCCGCGGTTTCTTCCGTGGCATTGAGGATGGTCGCGCCGGAGGGAACCGGCGGTTTGACGGCGCCGGCGCTGATGATCAGGCGCATGGCTTCGCCCACCGAGAGCTTGAGAATGGACACCTTTTCGCGTGGAATGAACAAAAGATATCCGCTAGTGGGGTTTGGGGTGGTAGGCAGAAAGATGCTGACCAAATCCTCGCCCACGGCATCATTGCATTCGGCGTAGGCGTCGGCGGTAACAAAGCCCAGCGCGTACGAGTCCTCCTTGGGATACTCGATCAGCGCCACCTTGCGAAACATGGCCGTATCCGGGCTGCTAAACAGGGCTTGGCCGATTTGCTTGACCGTAGCGTGCACGCTTCCCAACATGGGCAGGCGCCGAAAGATATCCTCGGCAAACAAAATGATGCGTTTGCCGGCCACATTGCGCGCCACAAGTCCCACCAGCCAAATGATGGCAACGCTCAAAACCAAGGCCAGCAACCGAATCGCAAACTCGGGTGCGATATCGAACAGTTCGTACCCCAGGCGCTTGAGCAATCTGGCGGTCCGCCCAGTGAGAAGGTTGAATATCCAGTTGGCCACGTAGAGCGTGACGGCAATGGGCACGAGTGTCAACAGCCCGGCCAGAAACGTGTTTCGGAAATGGGTGACTTGTTCGCTCATTAGCTCATTTTCCCGCGTCCGTTTGTTTGACTCTGCCCCAAGCCGTCAGTCTGCGACAGGTTGCTGGGGCGCACCCGTGCCTTTAGTACGCGGCGCATGTCCGCCTCAATGATGTCAAAATCAAACCACGAGTTTTCCACGGTTTCTCCGCTGGCGGGGATCCGCCCGATGGATGAGGTAATGTAGCCGCCGAGCGTCTCGCAGTCGTTCTTTTCGGGCAATTCCATGTCCAACATCTCGAGGACGTCGCTTAAGGGGACGCGCGCCTCGGCCGTAACGCTGCCGTCCTCGTTGCGGACCAACTCCGGTTCGGTCTCGTGGATATCGTACTCATCGCGAATCTCGCCGACGATCTCTTCCAGAACATCCTCGATGGAGACGACTCCGGCGGTTCCGCCGTATTCATCAAGCACGACGGCAAAATGTATCTGGCATTGCTGAAAGTCCGCCAGCAGGTCGCCGACGTTTTTTGATTCAGGGATAAACAGGGGAGTATGAAACAGCTCGTCCAAGCCGGCGGCGGCCTGGACGCGGGCTTCATTGATTAAATCCTTGCTGTACAGGACGCCAACGATATGATCGATGGATTCGTGATAAACCGGGATTCGCGAGTGTCCGGTTTCGACAATACAGGAGCGGACATCCTCCACAGTGGCGGTGTCCGGAAGAGTTTTAAGGTCGACGCGGGGGGTCATAATCTCGCGGACCAGCGTTTCGTCGAGGTCAAAAACACCTCGAATCATGCGGCGCTCGTCTTCCTCAAGTTCGTTGGACGAATCCTCCTCCAGGGAATCGGATTCAACCAGGAACATGATTTCATCCTCAGTGGTTGCCCGCTCCTCCTCTGCCCCCTGGCGTTTGCCCTGCCAGGCTTCAATTCGGGCGTGGAGCAGTCGCAGAGGCCACAGAATTGGGAGCAGCGGCACGGCCAAAATCTGCACGAGATAAGAGAAGACGACCAGATATCTCCCCGCTGCCAGCCCGGACAAATGCCGCCCGAGGAGGTCGCTGATTAGAAAATAGGCCAATCCTCCGACCGCCGTTCCGACAAACAGAATGCCGCCGTGGCCAGCGGCGGCCGACGGCATCACCGCCGCATTGTACAGGCAAAAGAGTATAAACAACCCGTCGACCAGCAGCAGAAGGCGAAGCGTCATCATTGCCGAATCCCGCCGTCGCAACAGCAAGTCCAGTCGCTCGGCCAGCTTGCGGTGACGCG
>JBMCIU010000238.1:0-2937 GCA_048616755.1 Verrucomicrobiota bacterium | reverse complement strand
CCTCCGGATTGTCCGGATCGGCGTCCTCGATGAGCAGTCCCCAGCCCGCCTCCGCGGCGGTTTCGCGGATGGGATCGAGTTGGCGTGTGGGTGCGTATCCCTGGAGGTATGCGAGGCGTCGGTCCTCGCCCATGCCGTCGCGCGCCCGACAGAGGGCGATGCGGCTGTCGAGGGTCGAAATCTCGGAGCCGAGCATGTCGCGGTAGAGGGTCAGGCCGGCCAGGCGCCGTTCGGCATCGGCGCGCTTGGCTTCGCTTTCTTGGATTTTTTGTTGCAGCTTGTCGGCATCGGTAATTTCGGGAAATGGAACGGGGTCGAAAGGCAATTCCATGTCGCGCGGGGCAATGACGGCGAAGCGGACGATCTTGCCGCTGCGGCTGATTTCGTGCAGGTAGGCGTCGCCGGGCAGGTCGGGGAGGTTGTCTTCGCGCGCCATGCCCAACTGGAGGGCGTAGCCTGCGGTTTCGAGCGCGTCGATTCGTTCCTGGGTGAAGCTTCCCCAAGGGGCGAGTTCTTCGGCGATGCGGTTCAGGCGCAGGCGGTGGTCGGTGGCTTGGCCTCGTTCGGCGACGGCGACACTGACGGTTTCGGCGAGCGCGTCGGCGGAGTCTGGTTTGGTGGCGGGCGCCTCGGGGGGTTCGTCGAGTTCCTCCGCGGTTGCCTCCAGGACGAGCTGGGCGCGGCGAAGCCGTTCCCGCCGTTCGGTCAGGCGGTCCAGTTCGTCCGATGCCGGCGGTCGCGCATCGGTGACGTGAACCAGACCGAGGTCGGCGAGTCGGTCGACAGTGGCTTGGCGGTCTTGTGCCAGGCAAATCACCGTCACGTTGCTCATCGGTTCAATCATGGCCTATGGGATCCGGGTTTCGGTGGTCGGTCATCAGTGTTCAGTAATCGGTAATCGGTAATCGGTAATCAGTAATCAGTAATCAGTAATCAGAATGTCACGTTGTACGTTTCACGCATCACGCATTTGCAGTTTCTCTTGCTTGGGCTTTTCCTTTTGCGATCTTCGCGCGTGCGACGGCGTTGGCCTGTTGGTCGCCTAGGTAAATTTGGATGATGCGAATGTTTTCCCGGGTTTCGGGGATTTTGACTTTTTCGAACAGGTTAACGCGTTGTGTGGTACTGCGCAATTCGTCTTCGATGCGGCGCACTTGCTCTTCGAGGAGGAGTCGGCGCAGCTCCTTTTCCAGCATGTCGCGGATGAGTTCGACGGCCTCCGGGTACCACAGCGGGTTGGCAAACGGATCGTATTCGGCGGTTTCCAGCTCGACATGCTCCAGGTAGGGGACTTCGATGCCGGCGATGTTGCGCCAGCCGATGCGGCATTCGCGAACCGAGACCAGCGAACGGAGGTGCTCCGCGGCTTCGGCGTTAATCAGGCCCGCCCACTGTTCGGCGTCGGCGCGCATTGCGTCCGCTTCGCTGCGAGCCTCGGCCAGACGTTCGCGTGCACGCCGGACTTCAAGCTGAAGCTGCTGTTTTTTGAGCTGGAGAGTCGGCAGGTAGCGCGTGAATCGCTTCAGCGCGTCGCGCTGATTCTTCAGCTCGCCTTTTGTTAGACTGACTTTGGCCACAATGATCTCCGATCAACTGGCGTGCTTCGCGAGAATTTCCCGCACCTTGGGTAGGAGTTCCACCGGCACTTCAATGAACGTTTCAGTGCGGTCTTCCCAAGCCGCCTCGTCTTCTGCTGCGGCTTCCTCCTCGTCTTGCTCTTCGTAGTGGGAAAGGACACGATTGACGCGTTCCTGGTCCCAGCCGTATGGGAAATCGTTCTTATCCATGGTCATGATCTCCTTCGATTCCTTCGCTGGTATGCTTTCAGGGGTTTTCCCCGCAAGTCATAAGCGGTAATTACAAATATCTGGTCCGAATTCGATTCGGGGACGTAGATGACACGAAGATATCGCCCGGAACGAGTTTGCCCGAGGGCAACGCGCGAACCTTCTCTGCCGGGGCGGTCTTCGCCGGAACGTTGTAGTACTTCGTTCACCTCGTGCTCATCCACGCCGTGTTTCTCAATGTGCGGGCGTCTGGTTTCCGGGTCGATGTAGAAGCGGATTTTCACGGCTGACGCTTCCTTGAGGTCAAGATTCAGGTTGATTCGGCCAGAACTGATTGATCAGGTCGGTTTTGACTCCGGTTTCGTTGGGCTCGAAGCATTCGGCGAGGGTTTTCCAGCCCAAGTCCAATGCGTTTTCGAGGGTCAGGTTAACGTCCAGATCCATCATGCGCTTTTCGAACAGGTCGCCATATTTGAGCAATTTTTCGTCCCATTCGCTCATTCGGAAGCCCATGGACTGCTTTTCCTGGGACTCTCGGCAGTCGGCGTACAGTCGGATCATGGTGTCCATGAGGGCGCGGTGATCGTCTCGGGTGTCGGCATTGACCTGCTGTTTGAGTCGGCTGAGGGAGCCGAAGGGTTCGATGCGCCCGTTGACCAGGTAGAATTGTCCTTCGGTGATGTAGCCGGTGTTGTCGGGCACGGGGTGTGTGACGTCGTTTCCCGGCATGGTTGTGACGGCCAGGATGGTGATTGATCCTGCGGTATCGAAGTCGACGGCCTTTTCATAGCGGGCGGCGAGCTGGCTGTACAGGTCTCCGGGGTATCCGCGGTTGGAGGGGATCTGTTCCATGGTGATGGCGATTTCTTTGAGGGCGTCGCAGTAATTGGTCATGTCGGTGAGCAATACCAGCACGCGTTTGCCCTCCAGGGCGTAGTTTTCGGCTACGGCCAAGGTCATATCCGGCACCAGCAGGCACTCGACTGTCGGGTCGGCGGCGGTGTGCACGAACATGGCCGAGCGCGACAGCGCGCCCTGCTCGTCGAGGGTGTTGCGGAAAAACAGGTAGTCGTCGTACTTCAGCCCCATGCCGCCGACCAGGATCATGTCGACTTCTGCCTGCATGGCGATGCGCGCAAGCAATTCGTTG
>JBMCIU010000237.1:0-2937 GCA_048616755.1 Verrucomicrobiota bacterium | reverse complement strand
ACCGAAGGCAATTCGGTACCACCTAGTCTTCCGCGAGATCAAGAGTTCTGGAATTCAACATTCAAAATTCAAAATTCAGAATTCGGCATTCGGCATTCATATTTCAGGATTCTGTGGTCCGTCTCACCCGGCGGGTGTCGAACTGGCGGTTCGGGGGGGCGATTCCTTAGCTGCTTTTAGGTTCCCGACAGTTGTCGTCGGGTTCGATGTGGACGATGACGTCTTGGATATTGGGACCACTGTCGCGCAGGACTTCGCTGACGCGATGGGCAATTTTGTGGCCTTCGCGCACGGAGATTCTTCCGTCCACGCGCACATGGATGTCGACGGCCCAACCGTTGCCCAGAGTGCGGGTGCGTAGCGCGTGCATGCATTTGACCCCGTCCACGCTGCCGACCAATTCGCGGATGGCATCTTTTGTGCGCTCATCGGCCGCTCGGTCGATGAGTGCGTTGAGGGCGGAGAACGAAATCCGCCCGGCGGAACCGAACAGAATGACGGCAACAACCACCGCCCCAACCGCGTCGATGAATTGCCATTGCGGGACAAAAACCGCTGCGCCGGCTGCCGCCGCAGCGGGCAGTGAACTCAAGGCATCGGAGCGGTGATGCCATGCGTTGGCCATCATGGAGCTGGAGTTCAGTTGCCGCCCGCGTTGGCGGGTCCAGCGGAAGAGTCCTTCCTTAACAAACAGTGACAACAGGGCCGCCGCAAGCGCGACCGGTGATACTGCGGAGACCTTCTCCGCGGCAATGGATTGCAGGGAGTCCAACAAAATGCCGCCCGCAGTGACGAACAGCAAGAGCCCGATCCCCAGGGATACCACGGTTTCTATGCGCGCATGACCGTATTGATGCTCTTCGTCCGCCGGCGCAGTCCACATGGACAGACCAACAAGAATCGCGCCGTCGCTGACGAGATCGCCGAGGCTGTGGAAAGCGTCGGCGAGAACCGCCCGGCTGCCCCCCCAGTATCCGGCCGCAAACTTGATCAGGAACAGCAGAAAGTTGGCTGCCAGTCCCGCTAGGGTGACGCGACGAATGCTCTGATTTCTTGCATTGGTTGATTGGTTCATGGCGGATGCGCGGAGTTTGCCGCGGACGTATTGCGGAGTCCGCAACAGAAGATATTGCGGTGGTGCTTTCTAGCAAATTTCCAGGACTTTTTTTGCAGTGGTCAGATTAACGGCGCCGTCCTTGGTTACTGCGATAACGTCTTCTAAGCGGACGCCGCCCCATTCGGGTTGGTAGATGCCGGGTTCGATGGTGATGACGTGGCCTTTTTCGAGCGTGCCGTCGGTGTCGCTCACGCGCGGATCTTCATGAACTTGGAGTCCCAGTCCGTGCCCGGTGCCGTGAATGAACCCATGGGGGGGGCTGCATGTGGCGTCGGTATCGAAACCGGCGTTTTTTATGGCGGCAGCGGCGGCGCGATGGACATCGCGGACGGGGATGCCGGGGCCGGCTGCGTTGATGGCGTCGGCTTGGGCTTGATAAACGGCGCGGAAGGCGGCACGGACGCGTTCGGTCGCCGTCCCTTTCACTACGGTTCGAGTCAGGTCCCCGTGATAGCCGGTGCGGTTCATGCGAGGAAAGATGTCGATAACTATCGGTTCTCCCGCAGTGAGCGGCCCCGTGCCTGCAAGGTGCGGATCGGCCCCCTGCACGCCGCAGGCGGTAATGGTATGCCCGGCGGCGCCGCCCAAACGGGCGATTTGAGCGTTGATCTCCCCTTGGAGGACTTCGGCGGTGAGGACGGCGGAAGTGTCGCCCGACCAAGTTAAGCGGCGGTCGGCGCGGATTTCGGATTGCTCAAGAATGTTCAGCGCGTGTTGCAAACCGGCTTCTGCCAGCTCAACGGCATCGCGTACAGCTTCGATTTCGAAGTGGGTTTTGCTGGCCCGCTGCGGGAAAAATGGGGTGTCGACGGTTACTTCGACATTGGGCGACCGGAGCGCGTCTGCCAAGTAAACAGGAAAGTCTTTGGGGACGCGACATCGAATGCAACCAACCTGGCTCAGCAGATGTGGCAGCAGACGCGTGAGGGGGGGATTGGCCGATGGTTCCAATCCGCAGCGTTTTGCCGCATCGCGCCGAGACAGAACAGTGACCTCCGAAGGCACCGTAGCGCGAACACGGTTGACCTCCATGCCCGACACCACGACAAGCGTTTCGCTGTTCGTTCGCATCCATACAAAGGGATCGGGGACCATGACGCCGACCGCATACAGCATGTCGGCATTGTGCTCGCTGTCGCCGACGATCAGCCGACAGCTATCGGTTTCAAGTGGAGGAGAGGTTAACACGATGATTCCTTGTCGTCGATCTCGGAACGGATGCGCTCGACCAACTCGCGAAATTCGGGTGAGCCGTATTTCAGAAGGCGCGATCCGCGAGCAATTTTCCCCAGGCTCACGCCCAGGTCGCGAGCAATTTCCCGCTGAGTCCATCCCTCTTCAAGACGGCAGAGCAGACGCCAGCGGTGGCCGATTTCGTCCAGCTCCTGCGGAGTCAGCAAACCGTCCAGCAACGCGCGAATCTCTTCCGGCGTGCGTGCCGCCTGAAATATTTGTGTCAGAAGATTCAATACATTGTCCTGCATGAGGCTCATATTCCTTGAGGCCCTGAATCCGCGGCCAATTTGCCGTCAACCACTGCCGCAAGCGCCGGCGACCGTCCAAACAAAAACCTTGGACGAATTCTTCCCGGATTCGGGGGTTGAAGCTGTTTATAGCGAATGTAACCGTCCGAGCACCATCCGACAAATGCCCGGTCCAAATATCAAGGTGACTCCTTTGCTGATTCCATGACGCATTTCCTACGGTTGTCAAAATGTGTGACGAGGGGCAGACCTTGCGATTTGCATTTATGGCTGTAGGTTATGGCCATGGCCAGAGCTTTGAGAATCGAATATCCAGGAGCGATCTACCCCATTACC
>JBMCIU010000236.1:0-2967 GCA_048616755.1 Verrucomicrobiota bacterium | reverse complement strand
TGCATAAAAAAGCGGGCAACGCTGACCATGCAGGTGTTTTGATTCATAACCACCAATCCGCCGGAGCCCACCATCGCTCCGACACTCCGAAGCGAATCATAGTCCAGCGGCAGGTTGTAGTGCGCCTCTTTGGTGAGGCATCCGCCGGAGGGACCGCCGATCTGAACCGCTTTGAAGTCGCCGCCGGTGAGCGCTCCCTTGTCGTCGGTGACGCCGCCGCCGATGGCGTCGACAATCTCCCCCAGGGGGGTGCCGAACGGAACTTCGATCAATCCGGTATTGGCCACGTGACCAGTGAGAGCAAAGGTCTTGGTGCCAGGCGAAGTGTCGGTTCCAACCGTCCGAAACGCCTCGGCGCCGACGCGCAGCACTTGGGGAACCGTGGCCAAAGTCTCGACATTGTTGATGACCGTAGGGTACCCCCACAATCCTTTCTGCGCGGGAAACGGCGGCTTGGGCGACGGCATGCCGCGCTTGCCTTCGATGGAGGCCATCAAGGCGGTTTCCTCGCCGCACACAAACGCGCCGGCGCCCTCCATGATTCGGATGCGAAATGCAAGGCCGCTGCCGAACGCGTCCTCGCCCAGGATTCCCGCGGCTTCCGCGTCCAGCACAGCCTGACGCATGCGCTCAACCGCCAACGGATATTCGAGGCGAACGTAGACATATCCGTCCTCGGCGCCAACCGCCCGCCCCGCAATCATCATGCCCTCGATAACCGCGTGCGGATTACCCTCCATCAGGCTTCGGTCCATAAACGCTCCCGGATCGCCTTCGTCGCCATTGCATATCACGTACTTGCGCTCGCCGGGCTGAATGCGCGTAAGCTCCCACTTTCGCCCAGTGGGAAAACCGCCGCCTCCGCGACCGCGCAGGCCGGATTCGATTACTTCTTGGCAAACCTCGCCCGGCGCCAAATCCAAGAAGGCCTTGCGGGCGCTCTCGTAACCGCCGCGCGCCAAATATTCAGGCAGATCACGCGGATCGATGATGCCGCATTCCGCCAATACCGTGCGGGTCTGTCGAGCGTAAAATGGAATATCCTCGACTCCTCGGCAGCGCGTATCCGTACCCGCCGCCCGATACAGAAGCCGCTCCACCACTCCGCCGTCTCGGAGCGTTACGCCCACAATCTCGTTGACATCCTCGACAGTCACCTTGGTGTAGAGGATATTTTCGGGCAAGATCGTGACCAGCGGCCCCATTTGACAAAAGCCCTGGCAACCGCTGTTCGAAAGATGTACGAGCCCGTCCTCGGCACTCTCCGCGCCCTTCCCCTCGGCCTCCAGACGAGTGGCGACGGGAAGCCCGGCCTCGGCGATTTCCCGCTCGAAAGCCGCAGCCACTTCAAGGCTGCCGTTGGCTACGCAACCAGTACCCGCGCAGACAATCACGCGCCTGGCCGCTTGTCCCTCCGCCGCACGATAACCGGCCGCAAGTTCATCCAATCTGAAGTTTGCTTGAATCATACTTGATTCTCCTATGGTTCTTCGTAGCTCTGCCGTCCACGGCGGAGCGTCTTCGGCTGCTGTCGAATGCCGCCGGAATCGTCCGCCAAAAAATTTAACCGGGGTTGCCAGCGTCTCCAACAGGCAGAAATGACTGCCTAACGTTGCAGGATATCTTCAACTATCTCGACAGCCTGCTCGGGGCTGACTTGGCCGTACACTTTGTCGTTCACGGTCATCACCGGCGCCAGTCCGCAGGCGCCAAGGCAGGATACCGTCTCCACCGTGAACAATTGATCCGATGTCGTTACGGCTTCGCCGCACAATCCCAGCCGCTCGCGCAGCGCATCAAGTATGTCCTCGGCACCCTTCACGTGGCAGGCCGTCCCGTCGCACAGCCGAACTATGTTCTCGCCCTTTGGCTCCAAGGTGAAGTGCGAGTAGAACGTCGCCACGCCGTACACGCGAGCCGGCGGCAGATCCAACGAGGTGGCCACAAACGTAAGAACCTCCTCCGGCAAATATCCGTACGTTTTCTGAACCTCCTGAAGTATCGTGATCAAACGCGCCGGATCGCGCTCGTGCATGTCCAGTATTCCACAAACATCATCAAACCGAGAAATGGCCATGTGTCTCGCTCCTTTTTTGGTTTACTCGCGATTTTATTCGCGACTTTACTGCTGTTTTAGACCCGCTTGCGAACAAAAGTTCCAGAACAACGAGTCTGTTTAGGACTGTGTGTTTCCGCGTGGTGAAGCAGGCTCGTCCGACTCCTGCGCAAGCATTCGCTGCAGCTTTGCCGTGAGCACTCCCAGGCTGACGGACAAGTCGGCGTTTTCCAAAACCACGCCGTCAGGCACTTCGAGAGAGCGCGGCGTGAAGTTCCAGAGCGCGCGCATACCGCCTGCGATCATCGAATCAGCCACGCCTTGGGCCACGCGCTCGGGCACGGCCAGAATGCCAATGCGCACGTGCATGCGGCGCGCCAAACCGGAGAGCTTGTCCAAGGCGAGCACGCGAACACCATGAACGGTGGTCCCAATCTTCTCCGGATCGGTGTCGAAAGCAGCGACGATATTTAGCCCCTGCTGCGTGCGGAACTTGTCAAAGCCAAGCAATGCCGAACCCAGATTGCCGGCCCCGGCCAAAAACGCCTCGGAAACATTGGTCCAGCCCAGAAACCGTTCGATCAGCTCGATCAGATGCTGAATCTCGTAGCCGGTACGAGGCCGACCAACCGCGCCGCAGGCGGCCAAGTCCTTGCGAATCTGCGTGGCGTCGCAACCCAGACGTTCGCTAATCGGCGTGCAGGTCACCGTCGTTACACCTTCCTGCCGCAGCTCCTTCAAATGGCTGAGAACCACGGGGAGACGGCGAAGGCCCCGGTCCGAAATGGCCGTTGCTTGAGTCATGTCAACTCCTGGATATAAACAAACAGTCGAGATTTTATTCACGAGTCACACTATAATCAACAAAAAAAGACCGTCAAGCGCAGTCGCGCATTTTTTCTCGACTTTGC
>JBMCIU010000235.1:0-2972 GCA_048616755.1 Verrucomicrobiota bacterium | reverse complement strand
GGCGTGTACGAGGCGGAGATTGTCGGAGGGCGCTACGAGCGCACCGGCTCGGGAGATGAACGGGACCGTACCATTGCCAAAGAGGAGGATGGCGCATGAAGATTATCTACGAGCCGAAGGGCCGGGCGCGGGAGTACGCGCCGCTGGCGTGCAATCTGTTCTGGGGCTGTCCGCACGGGTGCCGCTATTGCTACGCGCCCCGGACGCTTCGGAAAGACCCGGCGCAGTTCCACGACCCGGAGTGGGTGCATATCCGCGACCATTCGAATATCGCGCTGCGATGGGACGCCAAAGAAATACTTGCACATTCCGAGGTTGCGTCCCGGTGCCCGGAGTGCCTTGGCACCGGCGTGGAGGATGTCGACGGTTACAGGCCGATTAAATGCGGACACTGCTCATTTGGATTCATTGCGGCCACGTCTGCCCCTGGCCCGGTCCTGCTCTGCTTCGGCTGCGACCCGTACCCGCGCGGACGGCCGGACCTGTGGGGGCACACCCAGCAGGCCATCACCATCCTCCGCGACAACGGCGTCCCGGTGCGGGTGCTGACCAAAAACCCGATGGCGACGCTTTCGCACCTGGACCTGTACCGGGCGAGGGACGTGGAACTCGGGGTGTCGCTGTCGTTTATCGACGACGGTCCGCGCGCGGAGTGGGAGCCGAACGCCGCACCGGTCGAGGAACGCATCGCTGTGCTCCGGGCCGCGCATGCGCTGGGCATCCGGACGTGGGTGAGCGTCGAGCCGGTGATCGACCCGGACGAGGCATACGGCGTGCTCTGGCAGGTATGCGGCGAGGGCATCGCGAACCACATCGCCCTGGGCAAATGGAACCGCGACAAGCGGGCGAAATCCATTGACTGGCCGCATTTCCTCCGCCATGCGCACGAGCGGCTGCAGATCGCCTATCACAAGCAGGTGCCCGGCGGCTTTTCGTTTCGCATCAAGGAGGATTTGTGGGCCCACGCGCCAGAGGTGGATCAGTGGACGGGAGACGAACCGCAGACGATGGGGGAGTGGTGATGAACAACACCGGCGTGTACAAAGCGAGGATCTGCGGCGGGCGCTACGATCGTACCGACGCGGGAGATGAACGGGACCGTACCATTGCCAAACTGGAGATGCCGGTCGAGTTTCTGGTGTCGCCGCGCGCCGTGGTGGTGGTCGAGGCAGACGAATGGGAGGAGATGGAGGCGGCGCTCAAAAAGGCAATCTCGGACAAGCTCCGATATCAAATCGCGCTGGAGCAGGTGAAACTGGCGCTCCGCCGCGACGCGACCGACACCATATGGCGGGATATAGACGTCCCGAAGACGCTCAGCGATTACATCGACGCCGTCCTCGGCGAGTACACGGCATGACCGAACGCGACGACGACCAGGAGAGGGACGACGATATGCCAACCCAAGAGATTCGCAGGCAATTGCTTGCGCTAGATCGGCGCGCAAAACAGTGCCTTGACGAGCAGCGATATGAAGATTTTGCTGTCATCAAGTGCCAAGCCGTGCACCTCTTCAAACGGCTGGAGGAAGCAACATGACGACGGTCACGCAGCGCGCACTGGTCGGCGACGGGCACGTCGAGTTGGACGCAGACCTGGCCACGCGCACCGAGCGCGCCGTGGCCCTGATACGGGACTTCGCCCCGCAGGACCGCCCATACTACCTGTGTTTCTCCGGCGGCAAGGACAGCATCGTCTGCCGGCACCTGCTGGACATGGCGGGCGTGGATTATACCGCACACTACAACGTGAGCACCCTCGACCCGCCGGAGCTCATCTACTACCTCCGAGAGTATCATCCAGATGTGCAGTGGGTGCGCGCAACCTCGAAGTGCCTGCCCGCCTACATGATTGACAAGCTGTGGCCGCCCATGCGCCAGCAACGGTGGTGCTGCGAAATCTACAAAGAGAAAGGTGGAGATGGCGAATTTATGGTACTTGGCATTCGCCGCGCCGAATCGGTCGGCCGCAGAAATCGCAGGCTGATTGAGCTTTGCCCGTCCCGCCAGGCCAGAAAGCTCCACCCCATCCTGCACTGGTCGGACGAGGACGTATGGGCGTTTATTCGCAAGCACGACCTGCCCTACTGCTGCCTGTACGACGAGGGATTCCGCCGGCTTGGCTGCATCGGGTGCCCGATGGCCGGCGCGAAGCAGGTCCGGACGCAATTCGCCCGGTGGCCGGGGTACGAGCGACTGTGGCGTCGCTGGTTTGGGCGGCTCTTGGAGCACCGCGCCGCGAAGGGGCTTGACACCACGTTTCTCGACGCCGATGAGTTTTTTCAGTGGTGGGTGTCCGGCCAAAAACCGAACGCCGATGACGACCAGACGTGCCTAGCGTTTGACAACTAAGGAGCCGACATGACCGACCGCAACGGCGACCAGGCGCGGGACGGCGCGGCCCCCGTTGAGGAGGGGCGCGCCGGGGATGCGGAGCAGCTACGCGCAGCCCTGTTCGTACTTTGTGTGTGGATTGCAAGGCAATGCACAAAGTACGCCGCGGCGATGTCGTGGTTTATGTTCCGCATTCTGCGCCGCAAAAACTTCTCAACGGCCGCCGAGGCACCAGACGAACAGGTGCAAATCACAAATGGGCGCAGGCTGGTTTTCGGGCTTCCGCCGTCCGCATACGTGTCAAAAAAAGGAATGCCCGTCATCCGAAAAGGTGGAAAAATGATCGGCATCACAGATGCAACCGCCGCAGTGTACAAACTGGACAACCTGCACCAGTGCCGCTGCAAATGGCGCGACGAAGCGAACCGAACATGGTGGGTGTACGATCCATTTCTTGGCTATTCGTGAATCTTAGAGCCACAGAGCAGTAACGCCAGATTCACAACGAAAAATGACCAAGCATTACCGCCGTCGGTCCGGGAAGGGGCACGCATGAGCGAACGCAACAGCGACCGGGCGCGGGACGACGCGGCCCCCGTTGAGGAGGGGCCGCCCGGGGATGCGTCAGCCGACAATGCC
>JBMCIU010000234.1:0-3012 GCA_048616755.1 Verrucomicrobiota bacterium | reverse complement strand
CCCCACCTCCGGAGATCTTGATCCCTTATGCTTGAATGGAGCGTTTTGCCGGAAAGTGGTGATGGTACCTTAAAACCAAAATGGTACCGTTGAATCTTCCTAAAAATCAAGGATTCTGATCTCAGCCCGGCTTGCTGAAGCTGCGCCTCGACTGCCGCGTAAACGCGGAACTCTGACCTTGAAATCGCTGGCTTTCCGGAACATCTCTTCGTGATCGCGGAGCAGGTATCGGAGTATGACATTCGTGTCCAGGATGGTGGTCTTAGGCTTTGTCACGCGCCACCTCCTGCCGTACCTTGTCGCGCACGTTCTGAAGCGGCTCGCAGGTTTTGGCGTAGCGCTTGAGCGTGCCGCCGACGCTTCGGACTGGATGCAGCACGACTTCGTCGTCCCTGATCTCGAACTCCACCGTCCGGCTGTGAAGGAATTCACGGACCGGCTTCGGCAGGGTTACCTGGCCTTTGCTTGTAATTACCGATGTTGCATGCATTGCATGTTCTCCTTTGCATTGCTTCTTGAAAACGTTGTCCATTGTGCTTACTGTAATGCGTTGCGGTGTTATCGGCAAATTTGCTGGCGGATGATTTCAGTGGCAACCGAAGATGCTCCGCCGTGGACGGCAGAGCTACGGCCCCCTGCTCACCGATCACCGATCACCCTCACACCCTCGGGGGCGTCCACGGCGGCGGTCTTGCCGTCCCATTCGATCCGCAGATCGCCGCGGGGCGTGGGATACACGACGGAATACGGGAACGGGGCTTGGTACGGATGGACTTCAACCGCCGTGCAACCGGGCTCGACAATCTCGATTCCCGCCAGATCCTTGATCAGAAATTCGGCCGGACAGGCGCTCCAGGCGTGCGAGAGCGTGCGCATAAACCCCGACCACTTGCCGCTGCGCCAGGAACCGTTCACGGTCCATTCCTCGCTGCATGAGGCCTGGCCGCGGTCGAGCATGCGTCCCCAGCGATCCCGAATCATTGTCAGGGCGAGATCGCGGCGGCCCGCGCGCCGCAAGGCGGCCAGGACGACGACCATGAAGAAGGGTTGCGCCTCAGTGACCGACCCGTCCGGGTTTTCGAAAAGCTTTTCGATGATTTCCGCCGCGGTTTCTTCGGGTACGCAATCGAATGCTATGGCGGCGGCGTTGGCGTGTTCGCTGACCTTGGCGGACTGGCGTCCTTCGGCGACACAGTCGACAACCAGCCCGGAGTCGGGGGTGATAAATGTCGAGTCAAAAGCGCGGCGCACGCCGGCGGCCGCGGCTTCGTACTGTTTTTCGGACCACGAATCGCCTTTGGTGCGGGCGATTTTCGCGGCGGCGTCGCAGGCGCCCGCGAAGATCGCATTGTAGGGAGCGCACATGCCGCGGCGGTCGACGTCCGCCCAGTCGATGAACACCCAGCCGAACATATCTTCGATCAGACCGTCGGGGTTGAGACGTTCGAGGTGCGTCCGCAGGATGCGCTGCATTTCGGGGTAGCATTCATGGAGGTAGCGTTCATCGCCGGTGTATTCGTAGTAGCGCCACAGGAAGATGACCCACCAGAGGGAGTAGTCGGGAATATCGCTGTTGCTGCTGGGCGGAACAACGTTGGAGACGTTGGCGATCAAGCCGGTCGGCTGCGTGTTCATGGCGGCCTGGCGCAGGAATTTGCCGCCCAGGGTCGTGTCGCCGAAACAGGCGAGGATGGCCGGCGCCGTCACGGCCGCGACATCGCCCAGCCATTGCGCCTGTTCCCTTTGCGGGGTGTCCATCAGCGATTCCAGGGAACACAGTTCCAAGGTCCTGCGGCTAATGGCAAAGACGTCTTCGAGGCGCTTGTCGTCTCCTTTGAACGCGCCGCGATATTCGACCGGCGGGGTGAGTTCGCGGACCTGCACGCCGAGGCGAACCGGGTTCTCGGCGAATTTGATCCGGATCCGAAGGTAGCGGAACGAGCGCCAGACCAGGGGACAAAAGGCATTCTCGCCCTCGGCACACGTCACGCAATCGGCGAACTGGGCCTCGATGGAGTTGTTGAAGCGTCCGTCGACCAGGCGCTCCGCGTAGCCAATCTCCACGCGCACCCCGGACGGAGCGTGCGCCGTGATCTCGGCATAGCCGGTTACTACGCGTCCAAAGTCGAGTGTCAGGCAAGGATCGTAGCGCCCGTCGGTTACGCCGTCGAGGTGTTTCGTGCTGCCGCAGAGTACGGCGCGCCCGTCCGGTTGCAGCAACGCGTCCACGTCCTCCGTTACCGCCCATTCGACATCGCGTCCCGCTTGCGATAGGGAGATGGAGAGGTCCTCGCTGCGGTGCCGATTGCCCAGGTCCAGGCACTCCTCGACGCAGTCGACGGCAATAGGTTGGGTTATGGCCTCCCGCAGGTGCTCAATATCCCGCGGCACCAGCCTGCACCACGGCATAACCGCGGGGGGTTGGGTTCGACCGCGGTCGGCGATCACCGCCGGGGCCGCCCAATCCGCGTCGTCGAATTCCTTTTGCATCCAGTCCGCGGGCAGCTTGCGGAGATCAAGATGTTCCTGAAACGGACCGATGCGATTCCAGTACGAAAAAAAGGTATCGGTCCGCCAGGCGCGCCCGACCCGGCAGCGCCAATCCGGTCCGGTGCTGCACAGCGGGTTGCCCTCCGCGTCGACTACTTCACAAAGCAAGCCGCCCCGCGTACCTTTCTGCACCCCCTGGTGATGCACCAGAATCGCGATGCAGTTGGCGCCCTCCGCCAGCAGATCGTCCAGCGCAAACTCGTCGTAGTATTGGTGGTACGGCTGCGACTGTACGGGGCCGTCGCCGAGGCAGTTGCCGTTGACGTAGAGGCGGTACCGGGTGTCCGCGGTGATGAAGAGGATCGTCCCTGTCGGGTTGTCGCAGTGGCAGCCGGCTCGAAAAAGCACCCAGGCATTTTGGGCTGGGGCATTCTCGGCCCAGATCCAACGCGCATTCCATCGGCGTGACGCCGGAAAGTTCGTAATTTCAGTCATCATTGGTGTTCTCTACGAAGGTGACAC
>JBMCIU010000233.1:0-3022 GCA_048616755.1 Verrucomicrobiota bacterium | reverse complement strand
CGCGAGATCGGCGTCGACCAGGACCACCCCCTGACCGCCGGCCAAACCGTTTTCGGAAGAACTGCCGACCGCGATGTGACGTAGTTTTCGCGTGGGCTCTTAGTTTTCATCGCGTAGCCCAAGCATGCTTCCAGCCATTGCCATAATCGGGCGCAACCTCCACAAAGTTATTGCCGTCCCGGAAGACTTTGGCACTGCCGTCGGCGAAGCCGTACGCGCCGCGGGCTTCGTCAAGGCTTGACAGGGCATTCGGTCTTGAATGAAACACATCGAACCAGAGGCCTTGCGCGTCATCGTAGGTAACTTTGTCGCCCAGTAAAGGGTACTGACTTTTTCCCTGCTCGCCCAGTCGTTGCGGAATGACGTCGCCCCATTCCACGATATTGCCATCGGAGTCCTGATAGTCGCTATCCACAATCCACTGAGCGAAGATGTTGTAGGAATACCAGCGGTAGGACTCGTAGGAATACGGATTCGAAGTCTCCGTAAACGGCCAAAAGACTTCCCATCCTCGTTCCTGCGAAGCCAGCGGGCATTGGTATAACGGTCCCGGCGGCACATAGTCCTCAATCACCTCGTGCATATCGAAGTATGGCGTCCCGTCGCTTGTATTATAGGACCAGGCGTTGGGCGGGTATCGCTTGCCATTCTCGGCCCCGTCATAGCGGAACGGGAAGTAGCCATCGTGGTCCGTGGCGTAGAGTGTAAAAGACTGCACGTGCTGTCGCAAATTGGATATGCACGCTACTTCGCGAGCGGCGAATCGCGCCCGCGACAGCGACGGCAGCAGTAGCGCGGCCAGGATTGCGATGATCGCAATGACCACCAGAAGCTCTATTAAAGTAAATTTTCGGCGGGATGGCATGCCAACATCTCCGATGAGGCGCAATCGGGTCACCTGGCGATCCGGCGTCACGAAGTCACGAGGTCACGCAGTCAGACAAAACACAAGGGGCTCACAGCGCTGAACGCCGAATCCAGGCTACCATCGCCGCGGCCGGCGCTTCAATAGTGCGACGCCGCCAAGAGCCAACAGCATCAGCGAAGCGGGTTCCGGGATGACCGAGACGTTGTCGATATTGAGCGGCGAGTTTTCTTTACCGCCGTAACCGTCGACGAAGCGCACCTGATCAACGGCAGTCACCTCGTTCTGAAACGTCTTGGAGCCGATAGTAGCGATCACTTCACTGGTGCTTTCGATGGTGCCGGAGAAAGTCTGTGTATCGGTGTCCAAGTTGGTCGTTACCCGATACCAGGTTTCGGAGTCCAGGACGATGTCCTGCGCCTCATCGCCGCCCCGCGCAACCAGGGTGAATTGAGAATCCTCATCATCACCTTTGTCGCTATGGTCAATGTTATAGGCGAAGGCTTGGTTGTCATTTCCGTCAAGGTGGGCGTTCCAGTGCGCGGTTTTAGGCACGTCGTCGTCGAGGTAGAAGTCGAAAACAAATGTAAGTTGACCGGCGAAGGGATCGAACGCCTGGTAGAGCGTCTGCTGATCCGTGTCACCATCAGGCAAACGCGCGGACTGGCTGCCGCTGGTAAAGGCGCTTTCGCCGACCGTGCTGCTATCCAGTAAAACCTCGGCGCCGTCCTCGCCAGCGTCGTCGAAATTCCAGCCGTTAGGAACACCATCGGTCTCGCCGCCTTCAAAATCACCGTTGGTAATAAGGTTGGCCGGCGCATTGCCGGTTGTTGCAACAAGGATTGCTGCAATACTCAGTGCCATACGGGCAAATGCGGCGAGGGTGGCTCTCTCAGGGCGGTTGTTTTGTTTCTCTTGCATGACGGCTTCTCCTTCTTTTGTGTGTTCGCTTCGAGCACGGTTCACCTGGTCTTCGATGTTTAACTCGCGCCCAGGAACCACCGGGAAACATCGGGCGTATAATCCTAATTATACTTGTGTCTCAGAGAGATGCAATATCACTTTTGTGAATAGCCATATCAAATTTGAGAGATATGTTTCAAAAAATGGTTTCGGACCTTCCTCGGCGGTGATGAGAGAGCCGGCGGGGAGCGCAGCGAAGCGCGGAATCCGACCACTCGGGTCGGGCCGCGAACGATTAACGGAAGGTATAACTGAGCCGAACGCACCATGGCACAACCGGAAAGAAGCAACCCCATCCGTCACATCACTGTTGCCGTGGATGCATCGCGAAACCATGGCCGGGGGATCATCCGCGGCGTGGCGGCGTATGCCCGCGAGGTTGGCAACTGGGTTTTACACCTGGAAATTGCCGATACCCACCGCATCGTAGGACGTCCGCCGCGGGGCGACGGTATGATTGTTTCGGGCATGAAGGATATGAAACCGTGGTTGCGTACGCTTTCCATTCCCCTGATCAACGTCACAGACCAGGACCTGTCGGATACCGTCCCAACCGTCTGCGTAAACAACGACCGCGCCGGACAACTGGCGGCGGCGCACCTCATCGAGCGGGGTTTTCGGCAATTTGCCGGGTTTGCTCGCGCCAATCAGCCGATGAACGTTCGGCGTTTTGCCGGCTTTGCGCGTACGGTCGAGGCGGCCGGGTTCACGTGCCGGCGCGTCGAGAATACATACTCGGAACAAGCGCTGAAGGACTGGATTACGCGTCAGCCTTCGCCCTTGGGGGTGCTGGCGTATCACGACAACCTGGCACGGCGGCTGGTCGAGGTTGCATGGGAGCTTGGCCGACCGATTCCCGAGGATCTCGCTATCGTTGGGATGGATAACGATCCGCTCTTCTGCGAGCTTGCCCATGTAGCCGTATCCAGCGTGGTCCAGCCGCTCCACCGCATCGGCTACGAAGCGGCTCGAGCTTTGGATGCCTGGCTGGACGCGGACGGCGCGCCCCAGCATCGACCGCCGCCGGAACAACTGCTCGATCCTGTAACCTTGATTGTGCGCGGAAGCAGCGACATCTGGATTACCCAAAACCCCCATGTTGCGGCGGCGCTGGAAACCATTCGGCGGAATATCGATGTTCCCTACGGGGTGGATCAGGTCGCCGATGCCATTGGGATCAGCCGCCGCCACCTG
>JBMCIU010000232.1:0-3023 GCA_048616755.1 Verrucomicrobiota bacterium | reverse complement strand
ACGCCTGCCGTTTTTTAATTGCGCCACGCTTGCGTTGGACTTCGTCTCGGTGTTCGGTCAATTTCCTGATTAGCATTTGCCAACGTCGATACCGTTGACTATACTAACGTCCGAACCGTTCAACCACTCAATGACGCTACCGTTCGAGATTTGCCATGAACACGTTTCAGGTGAACAGGGCGCTGGCCGCAGGCGATGCTCAGACCGTCGGAATTCTGCCGAAACTTGATCGGCTGAGTGAAACACCCGTGGTCTTTGACGTCGACTTCGGGCTCCGCGAGCTGCCGGCGCAACCGGGAATCATTATTGTGCGGGGCCCGAGACAGTACGGCAAGAGTACTTGGCTCCAGCAGCAAGTGCGTCAAACCATAGAGACTTACGGCCCCGGCAGTGCGTTTCAACTCACCGGCGACGAAATTCCAAGTTGGCAATCGCTGACCGACGAGATCCGTACTCTTCTGCCCTTGTACAGGCGAGAAAGTTTGGTGCGGCGTCTCTTTATTGATGAAATCACCGCCGTCAAAGAATGGGAACGCGCGCTGAAAATCCTCAGCGATGCCGGGGAGTTTGAGAAAATCCTGGTGGTGACCACTGGTTCGAAGGCAGCCGATCTGCGGCGCGGAGCTGAACGTTTGCCGGGGCGCAAAGGTAAACTGCCCCGCACAAATTACATCTTCACTCCTTTGTCTTACAGCGCGTTTGTTCGCGGGTGTACGCCGTACATCGAGCCTGCCGACCTGCTTTCGTCGTACATTCTGTCGGGAGGCGCCCCGGTTGCCGCCTCGGCCCTGGCAGCCGTCGGGCATCTTCCGGAGTACGTGATAGAATTGGTGCGTGACTGGGTTTTGGGTGAATTTGCCGCCTCCGGAAGATCGCGTTCCGCGCTGCTGGCAATGCTGGACTGCTTATATCGATTCGGCGGCACGCCGCTTGGTCAGTCAAAACTGGCGCGCGAAACCGGCCTGGCGAATAACACCGTGGCCGCCGGGTATATCGAATTGCTGCATGACTTGCTTGCGGTGGTTCCGGCGAACGCCTGGGATGCCGGCCGGGCACGCCTCAATCGGCGGAAGCCCTGCAAGTACCATTTTACCAACCTGCTGGTTGCCGTAGCCTGGCATCCGCAACACCCGCGCATGCCCGCTGACCTGCGGGCCATGCCCTCCGAACAGCACGGCGCTCTCCTCGAATGGGCCGCGGTACAGGAGCATTGGAGACGGGAATGCCGGAAATGCGGGGAAGTCCCCGAAACCGTACCCTTCTGGCAATCCGACAAGCATGAACTGGACATTGTCGCCAGCGCCGAAGACTTCATCGAAATCAAGCGCGGCACGACCAGCCCGCTGGACTTCGCATGGTTCCCGAAAGTATTCCCTAAAAGGCATCTCACCGTTGTCAGCGCATCACGCTACGAAACCGATCAAATCACGGGCGTGACGTTTGAAGATTTTCTGCGAGCAGCGGAATAGAGCATCAAGCCAAGCAGCTCTGTCGCGATAAATACGAACCAAACGGGGAGCAGAATCATTGCGCGTCAGAATTATTCTCAATTCAGATATCCGATGCCTTCAATCATTCTGAAGCCAAACCATTCTGCCTGCCTACCAAAACCCCGAACCAGAAGGGCAGAATCATTGCTCGTCAGAATGATTTTTAACCCCGGCAAACGTGCCGTCAATCAGGCGGCCAAATTGCATGTCGCAATTTTTATAGCCCGAAACGCGATTTTATTATTGCAAAACTGAATTTGATCCAGTAGAATATATGTATGAATCACAGCGCATGGCTGAAGGCCACGACTCGACCAACCACGAGACTCTGAACATCATCCCCGAGCCCGGCACGCTCGCGTTCCTGCTTCTCGGCGGGGTGGCCGTGCTCACCCGCCGTCGTCGGCGCGCGTAACGACACGTAATTATGGACAGGCCAGATTCGGAAACGCAGCCAAATACCATGGCTACACGCACAGAAGATCAAATGTCGGGCTGCCCGGAGGAATTATGCGATCCCGGCATCACCGTGAGTTCGGCGGTTGGCTTGGGGCCCGATCCCGTGGCCCGGCGGCACGATCCCAGCAATATCGTCCTGATCGACGGCGTATACCATGTGTACTACACCCGCTATGAACTGGAGACCATGCCGTACCGCGAAATGAGACTACGGGCAATGCTGGAACCCTGGTTTACGGAAATCTGGCTGGCGACCAGCGACGACGGCATCCACTGGCAGGAACAGGGCAGCGTTTTTCCCCCGTGCGAAGGCGCCTGGTGCTCTCGCGGTCGACATGCACCGCACATTGTACCCGGCGACGGCTGTTATTACTTGTTTTTCACGGCAATGGGGGGCGAGGATGACATGTGCCGGCATCTGGGACTTGCCGTGGCAGACGCTCCGGAAGGTCCGTTTCGGCTCATGGACGGCCCGCCCCTGTTGAGCCCGACGCGCCGGTCGGGGGACTTTGACGGATGGCTGCTCGACGATTCCTGCGTTATCCGCCGCAACAATCAGTACTGGCTGTACTACAAAGGCCGCCCGCTGGACAGCACCAATGGCTGGACCTCCAGTCGCATCGGCGTCGCATTTGCCGATCACCCGGAGGGGCCATACCGCCGCTCCGGCAAGGGCGCCCTGGCCGACGCGCACACCGCCTGCGTTTGGCCGCACCGCGAAGGGGTGGCCTTGCTGGCCGACAACCCGCCGCCGGATAATTTCTGCGTGCGGTATGCATCCGACGGCCTCCATTTCAAGCAGGGAGGCATGATTGACCAAAACATCCGGGACAACGGCGTCTTCTGCCCGGAAGCCCTGGAAGATACAGCTTACGGCCAGGGAGTCTCCTGGGGGCTGGCCCTGCAGAGAGACGAGCAGAAACGCCAATATCTGGTCCGCTTCGATTGCAATCTGAACGTGTAGGACAACCCAGCCGGCGAAGCGATGTGGGTTCCTCACCCCCAAATGGAGGGCTGAACTTCCGTCGCGCCGCGGTCCTCTCCCGAATGGAGGGCGAGACTCCCGTCGCGCCG
>JBMCIU010000231.1:0-3049 GCA_048616755.1 Verrucomicrobiota bacterium | reverse complement strand
GAACAGGAAACGCTTGACTCGCTGCCCGGCTTTAAAAAGCGTTTCGAGTGGTTTCTGCGCTATCGGGCGGATTTGGCCCGTCAGATTTCGTGGACCGAGGACGAGTGCCAGTGCGGCAGCCACCGCTGGCTGCTGGCGCTGCCCAACAAGGACCGGCTCGTTCAATTGCTGAGGTATGCGCTGGATCCGTCCGAGTTTTTGTCGCCGCACGGTATTCGCTCGCTTTCCAAGGTGCATGAAGAGCATCCGTTTGAACTTCGCGTCGACGGCTGTGAATTTCGCGTGTCCTACGAGCCCGGGGAGAGCACCTCCGGCTTGTTTGGCGGCAACTCGAACTGGCGCGGCCCGGTCTGGTTTCCGATTAACTACCTGCTGATTGAAGCGTTGGAGCGCTACCACCACTATTACGGCGAGGATTTCACGGTCGAGTGCCCAACTGGCTCGAGGCGGATGTGCACCTTGCGCGAGGCCGCTCGGGAACTGTCGCGTCGCCTTGCATCTCTGTTCCTGACGGACGCGGAGGGACGACGACCCTGTCACGGCGGAGACGACGACATGCGCCGCACGGCGGACGGGGAGGACCTGCTCCTGTTCCACGAATTCTTTCACGGTGAAACCGGGCGAGGCCTGGGCGCGAGCCACCAAACCGGTTGGACCGCCCTGGTCGCTCGGTGTCTCCAATACACGGATTGGAGCTGACGGGATATATACTCTTTGTTAATTCAGTATATATTTTTATAATCCAATCAGTCAACGACAATCAAGAGATTGACTCGGTGTTCGGCGGTAGCCGACGGACTCGGAGTGAACCCGCTCAAGACCAAAGATCCGTACTGTTTTGTCGCCAAAGGCAACACACAAAATAAAGGATAAGGCCCATGCCGGATGTCACCTATCATCGAACCGACGAGGAATGGCTGAAAACCAGTGACGGCGATCAGCGCGGATACATTGATCCGCGCCGACTGCGCGAACTGTGGTTTCACACCGGTACCATTTGCAACCTTCGCTGCCCCGACTGTTTCGAACACTCCGCGCCGGGCGACCAGCGCCTCGAAAGCGTGACGCTGGGCGACGTAATCCCGTTCATCGATGAAGCGGTTGAACTCGGCATCGAGAAATTCTCGTTCACCGGCGGCGAGCCGTTCGTGGTCAAGGACACGGTTCGCATCCTCGATTATGCGCTGGATTTTCGGCCCTGCCTGGTGCTGACCAACGGCACCCGGCCCCTGCAGACGCGGCTCCCCGAAATCCTGCCGCTGCGCGACAAGCCAAACCCCGTCTCCTTCCGTATCAGCCTGGATTATCCGGACCGACAACGCCATGACACCCTGCGCGGAGACGGCATGTTTGATCTGGCCTTGGACAGCCTTGGCAAACTCCACCGCGCCGGCTTCGGCGTTTCCGTCGCCCGGCGCCGGGACGACGATCACGAGGATGCGGACTCCGCAAACGCCGCTTTCAGCCCCTTCTTCGCCTCCGCCGGACTGCCCGAGGATACCCCCGTTATTGCTTTCCCGAACCTGGAAATGGCCGACGCTCCAGAAATCACCGAGAATTGCATGACCACTTACCACACCCCCGCAAGCTGCGAAAAGTTTATGTGCGCCTTCAGTCGCATGATTGTCAAGCAGGATGGGCGCATGCGCGTCTATGCCTGCACCCTGGTCGACGACCACCCGCACTACGACCTCGGCAGTTCCCTAAAGAAAACCGCGAAAACCCGTATCCAGCTCGAACACCCACGCTGCTTTGCCTGCTTTGCAGGCGGCGCCTCCTGCAGCGAACTGTAGCACCGAAGATCAGACCAATCAGCCCGATCCTCTGATCCTATTAGGAGAACCCCCATGATCACCGAAAAAAAGGCGCAGACGGCAAGTAAAAGAACGAAGGCCGCCGTCAAAGATTTCACGAGCGGTCTGGCCTGTTCCCAAGCGGTCTTGGCGGCGTTTGCCGATCGCTACGGGTTGAGTCGCGATCACGCCTTGCGCCTGGCCGCCGCCTTTGAGGGCGGAACGGCGATGCAGGCCGATGCTTGCGGCGCGCTGACCGCCGCGTATATTATACTCGGCTTGGAGTACGGCGGCATCGATCCCAAGGACGAGAACGCCAAACAAAAAACCGCGGAAAAAGTGCGGGAAGCCGCTAAACGTTTCGCGGAGCGCAATCAGGGTCATACTGACTGCCGCGATCTGATCGACTGCGATATTTCCCAGCCGGACGGTCTGGATACGGCACTGAAGAAACGGTTGTTTCGCCGCCGCTGTCCCCGCTTTGTCCGCGATGCGGTGCAGATTGCCGAAGAGTTGATCAACGAAACCGACAGATGAGAAACACGGACGATCAGGTTGCGCGGAGCTACGAGTTCCGGCAACAGACTGATTGTGAGTTTGGAGATTATAAGTATGCAACGCATGTATTGCTGTGATTCGGTTTGTCGCGTGTTGGGTTTAGTGCTGGTTCTTGTCGCACTCCGGCAGGCCAATCAATCGTATGGCGATGAGGCTGCGGAATCTCCCGTCGCGTCTGCTGTTCAATTCAAGATTCCCAAGGCGGAAAACCCTCCAGTGTTTAAAGGGAAAATTCAAATGGAGGATTGGGCTAGCGCTCTCAAGGTTACCCGCTTGAGCCACGCCCTTGTTCCGGCATACGCCGACGGTCAGTTGCGACGCTGGATTGTGACAAATCCGGCTGCCGCGTCGGCGTGCGACCGCCAGGTGACGTTTTGGTTGATGTGGGATGACAACGCTGTTTATCTGGCCGGACGGAGCAGGGTCCCCGAGGGGCGGGAGCTGACCAGGCGCTGGCGTCCGGTGCATTCTTGGCCGCCCCTGTTCCATGACGACGCGTATGAGTTTGCCGTGGATGCCTCGGACGTCGAGCCCGACAACGAGGACGCCAAAGGTGTCCGGATGTGCCTTTTCAACCCATTCGGATTGGAACAGGTCCGCACGCTGCCGCCGGATTTTCAGCCCTACGGCAAAATGCCGGTTGCAGAGTTGGATATCGACGCGGCTTCGAAGGTCTGGAAAGATGGCGACGGAAGTAC
>JBMCIU010000230.1:0-3051 GCA_048616755.1 Verrucomicrobiota bacterium | reverse complement strand
CTGAAGGTCCGCTCCAATCTACATCGACCGTGGCGCCAAAGATTTGGTGCGTACGTTCAGCCCGCAATTCATTCATCGCTCACAACCCCAGGGTCGCAGACCCTGGGCTGTGAGATAGGGACCGGGGCGTTGCACCGAGAATCGACGCTACCCACGAAATTTCCAGTAGCGCTGAATCAACATTACCGCCACTCGTGCTTGGGATAGCGACGGGAAAGCTCCGACTTGACCTTGGGATACAAATCTCGCCAGAAGGTGGCGAGATCATCGGTAATCTGCACGGCCCGGAAATTGGGCGCCTGGATTTCGATAAGCAGTTTTTCGCGTCCGTCCGCGATGGCGGGAGTTTCGGTCAGCCCGTACAAATCCTGGATTCGGGCCTTGCCTCGCGGGCGCCGAGCCGGATCGTAATCGATGCGCATGCGCCGTCCGGAGGGCAGCCGAATACGTTCGGGGGCCATGGTACGGACGAATTCCTGGTCCTCCCAGCTCAGTGCGTTGTGCACATACGGAAGCAGCGGCTTGTTGCGCACGGCCGCGAAACGCCGTTGACCCGCGCAAAATTCCTCGATTAGCAGCCGCAGATCATCGTCGTCGTAGCTCAGCAACCCCCTTTCCGGACAAACACCAACCAACCAGCGGACGCGGTCAAGCCAACGCTGCAACTCCTCGTCCCAATGTCGCAACGACTCCCGATTTCGCCAAACATGCTCGGCCAGCAATACCGCCTCGCGCTCCGGATCGCCGCCTGCAACCACCTCCTGTTCCAAAACCAACCCCAGGCAGCAGACGCGCATCTCGGTGCGGGCTTCGCAACGGCGATTGTCCCACACGGTTTCCACAGTTTCCACAAACTCGGCACCGAACAACTCGCGCAGCCATTCCACCGGCAGCTCGGAGGCCATGTCCAGAATCGTTTTACCGGATATTCCCCTCTGCTCCGTTCCGCGAACTTCACCGGCCACCAAAAATTGTCCGCCGCGTGCGGTGCTGTGCCGTGCCAGTTCCGCACTTCGCCCGTTGCGAAGTTCGCAAAGCAAGGTTGACTGATCGCGACGACGGGCAAGGTGATCGGGAAATGCCACGGCCATGCAGCAAATGAGGTCGTCGCCCACTTCGTCGAGAGTCCGAGATTGGACGATCGACCGGCGGTGAGTTCCGTGCGCTTTTTCGAGTGCCGCGGCCAGATGCTTCGCGGCTCGCAGCGCTTCGCGGGCGGCCCCCGCATGAACACCCAATATGGCTACATCTTCGGCAGTCACCCGAGTCCGCGTTCCGACATTGCCCCCTTGATGATCGGAGCTAAGCGCGTCAAGCACACCGACGGCAACCAGCAAATCGGAGGCGGGACCGTGCTCGCGTCCGAAGCGGTCCGCAAGGATTTGCCAGTGCTTGCGTTCGCGGGGCATAAACGGACGCTCTGTAAGCACAGCCGCGGCTAGAGCCGCAGGCCAACCGCAGGCGCGGCGGTCGGCTTCCACCAAAAACCGCCCCACCCGCGGGTGCGCGGGAATTTCCAGCAGCTTGCGTCCCAAATCGGTAAGCGCACCGTCCAAATCCACGGCCTGAAGATCGCGCAACACGGATTCCGCCTGTTCATAGCCAGTGGAGTCCGGCGAGTCCAACCACGGAAACCCGGCACTGTCAAGATACCCCAAGCCGTGAAGCTGCAACATGACCGGGGCCAAGTCCGACCGTTGAATTTCAGCTTCCGTGCGGGGCGGCTTGGCGTACTGCGTCTGAAGATTCCAAAGCCGCAAACAGCGACCGGATGCTGTCCGTCCGGCACGCCCGGCGCGCTGATCGGCAGCCTGGATGCTGATAGGTTCACGGATCACCATATCGACGCCGCGTCCCGCATCGTAGCGCGCAATGCGCACCAATCCGGAATCAACCACATGTCGTACACCGGGAATGGTCAGCGACGTTTCCGCAATGTTTGTGGCCACAATCACCCGCCGCTTATCCCCGGTTTCCATTACGCGATTCTGGGCGCCGGCCACCATGCTCCCGTGCAGCGGATAAATGTTCACTCCAAATCGGCGGCGCAGGGGCTCCAGCTCGCGAACGGTTCTGCCAATCTCGAAACTGCCGGGCATAAAAACCAAAACATCTCCTTCGTCCTCATCGCGCAGCAGCTCGACCACAGCTTTCGCGGCGGCATCCCAGACGCGCTCGTCCGAACGCGGCGGACGATACTCAACCTCAACGGGAAAAAGTCGACCCGATGCCTGAAGCACCGGAGCATCCAGATATTCGGCAACAGCCTCGGCATCCAGAGTGGCCGACATCACCAGCACGCGCAAATCCGGGCGGGTGGTTTCCACCAACTCGCGCACTAATCCGAGACCCAGGTCGACATCAATGCTGCGTTCGTGAAATTCATCGAAAACGACGGCGGACACCCCGTCAAGCTGCGGATTCCGCAATAACACCCGAGGCAGAATCCCGGCGGTCATGAACCGAATTCTGGTCTCTCGGCCAACGCAGGCCTCATACCGGGTCTGGAAGCCCACATGACCCCCGACAGAACAGCCGCACAAAGTAGCTACACGGCGAGCCAACATGCGCGCGGCCAAACGACGAGGCTCAAGAATCCATATTTCCCCATCCCCAGGAAATCCGTCTAAGATACACGGCACCGCCGTCGATTTACCCGATCCCGTCGGCGCCGTCAAAACCAAACGACCACTGGCCTTCAACGAAGACGCAATCGACTCCCTCAATTCCCATACGGGCAAATTCAACAATTCCGAATGCGCAAATGGATACATATAAGGTCAGGAGAAGCTCAACTTAGAGATCTTGATCCCTTATGCTGGAATGGAGAGTTTTGCAAGAAAATAATGCCGACACCTTAATGTCGAATCTTGAATCTTAAAGTAACGCTGAATTTATCATTCAGTATTCAGTATTCAACATTTAAGAATCAAAATAGCGCCGTTGAATTTTCCTGGAATTCAAGAGTTCTACAATTCCGAATTCCTGTTGTGATTGGAGGGCGAGAGTCCTCTCGAGCCCCGCCGTTGGTCGAATGGCGAGGCCGGTTGC
>JBMCIU010000229.1:0-3097 GCA_048616755.1 Verrucomicrobiota bacterium | reverse complement strand
GCGTCTACGGCCGGAGCGACCGCTTTTATATCCGGCTTTTCGAGCAGGAAACGGATATGGATTGCACCGTTTTCCTGGACTGCAGCCGCTCCATGGCCTACGGCAATGCACTGTCCAAGCTGCGCTACGCCTCATTTTTTGCGGCGGCCCTGGCCTACCTGGTGGTGCGCAACGGCGACCGCGTGGGCATGCATCTCTTCGACGAGGGGATCCGTCACAGCTTCCCGCACGGCGGTACCCGCAAACACTTGGACCAGCTCTTTAACGCCCTGCAGCGGTCGACCGCAGAGCGCGAAACCAACACCGCCGAAGCTCTGCGGCGCGCGCTCCCTGTGCTTCGCCGCCGCGGACTTTTACTTGTCCTTTCCGACTTTCTTGACGAACCGGCAGCGATTTTCGAGGCGTTAGCCCCCTACCTGCATCGCGGATTCCGCATCTGTCTCTACCAGATTCTCTGTCCCGAAGAAATCGAGTTGCCGAATACCGGCATGGTCACGTTTGAAGACATGGAGACAGGCCGGCGCCTGCGTGCAAACACGCCGGAAATCCGCACCGCCTATGCCGAAGCAATAAACCAGCACATTCGAGTGCTGCGCCAGATGGCGGCGCGGCGCCAAGTCCGCTTTATCGCGGCTCGCACTGATCGTTCTTTTTATCAATTGCTCGACGCGCTAAACGAATGAATATACTCTGGATCAATCCGTATTTCCTTCCCCTGCTAAGCTTGGCTGTGGTGCCGGTGATCATTCACTTGTTTGCCAAGGCCAAACCGCGACTGCGTCCGTTCAGCAGTTTGCGCTTCATACGTCCGCTTGTCCGTCGACAAAGCCGCATCAAACGTCCGCGGGAATGGCTCCTGCTTTTCCTGCGCACGCTCGCCGTTCTGCTGTTGGTCGCCGCCTTCGCGCGGCCGCGATGGTTCCAGGGGTTTCTGCCCGCGCCGGGGCAGCCGCGAACGGTCGTTTTGGTGATTGACGCCACGGCCTCGATGCAGGCCGCGGCAGCCGGGCAAACGCGCTTTGCCGCCGCCTCCGCTCAAGCGGACCGCTTGCTTGACGGCCTCCGTGCCCGGGATCGCGCCAACATCGTTTGGATCCACCGCTCTCCCAGCGCCATCTTTCCCGCTCCAGGGGTTAATCTGGCCCATCTGCGCCAAGCTCTCCGCAGAACACGGGCAGGCTATGAGGCGGGAGATATTGCCGGCGCCATTCAGACCGCAGTGGAGCAACTCGCCGATGTCGAAGGAGACGGAGAACTGATCATTCTCTCCGACTTTCAGGCCAGCAGCTGGCGCGGCGTCCTGCCGGAATTGCCGTCAGAACTCAATGTCAGCCTAGTGCCCGTCGGTTCCCCGGACGACTCCAATCTGGCTCTTCGGAATTTGACCCTCGATCCGTCGTCGCCAACTGTGGGCGAAGCCGTCAGCGTCAGTTGCGAGGTTCGCAATTTTGGATCAGCGCGCAGGCGTGTAACCGTCGAGCTGGGGTATAGCGGCACGCGCTTGCGTCAGGATTTGGTCCTGGCCCCCGATGAAGTGCGCAAGGCTTCCTTTCGCTGTCGCTTCGGCAGGGCGGGGACGCAGATGCTGTCATGCCGAATTGATCACGACCGATTTCCAGCCGATGATCGAATCACCGCCGCGGTTCCAGTTCGGGAAACCGTTTCCGCTGTTCTGCTGGCCCGCGACGACACCAGGCGCGAGGCTTGGGAGCGGCTGCTGCAATCCCATCCCCGACTCCGTCTTCGGCCCAGCGAAAGCATGCCTTCACCCGGCGAAGCGCACCTGCTTGTGCTTGCCGACTGGGACGGCAGGGACGCCCGCGCGGCCCAGCGGTTTTTGCTGGAGGGTGGCTTGGTGCTGTGGAATCCGGCGGGCTGCCCGCCGGAGGCCGTTGCCGCCTTGGCGGGAATCCCGCCGCCGCCAGATTCGGTCGAAGTTATTTCCGCTGCGCCGGGGCGTTCTGTCCGTATCCGGAATGCGAATGCGGACGTTCTACAGCTGTTTCGCGCGGGGGAGCATGGAGATCTTGGCGCCCCGACATTCCATCGCTTTGCGGACATTATCCCCGAGGTTTTGCCGGCGGCGGAAACCGTATTGACCTTCCCTCCGCTGGGGCATTGTGCGCTGGCGCAGCTGCCGCGGGGACGAGGACGCTTGGTCGTCTGGAATATGCCGCTGCGCCAGGAGGACAGCAATTTCCTGCAGCATGGGGACGTTTTAGTCCAGCTCAGCGGCGAAATCCTGCGCCTCTGGCGGCCGGCGGCAGGCGGGCGGCGGGAAGAATGGCCGGGGGCTCGCCTGACTCATGATCTTAAGGGGACGGCGGCACAGGGCTTGCAGCTCGCGGACGAGCAGGGGGAAACTGTTGCTCACAGTATTCGCCCAACGCCGGGCGGCGCCACGGCCGTTTCCGAGCCGGTGCCGCAGCCCGGATTCTATCACTGGCAACAAGGCGGGGACATGCTGGCAACCACGGCCGTCAATCTTAATCCGGTTGAATCCGATCTGCGTTCTCTTGACCACGATCAACTGTCGTCCCGCGCCGACCGTCGCGCCCGCATTGCCAGTGCCGACCTGCGTTGGCGCCGCGATGGGCGGCCGCTTTGGCCGTGGCTGCTCGCGTTCGCCGCACTCGTCCTGGCGGTCGAAGCCTCGGTCCTGTGGTTTGCGGCGAAACGGCAAGCGCTAATCGGATCAAACAGCGGGTCTGCCGCGAACCAATCCAGCCAATCGATCAGGACCGCACACGCTAAACCTTGACACACCATGGACATGTCGATTCAACCCATATGGCCCGTAGAGTACGTTGTACTCGTGAGCGGACTGCTGATTCTGCTGTCCGGAGTTTCAGCATGGCGGTCTTCGTCCGATCTTGCGCTCCCGCAGCGCATGGTGCTCGGCGGTTTGAGAGTCCTCGCGGTCTTGGTTGTCGGCTTTGCCGCTCTGAACCCGGGGCGCTGGGTTTACCCGAGAGCCGAACCCGCAACGGCCTTTCCGATTTTGCTTGACACCAGCCGAAGCATGGCGGAGACCGATGCGGACGGGCAGAGCCGCTACCGGGCGGCGCGTGCATTTGTCCGCGAACTATTCCAATCG
>JBMCIU010000228.1:0-3110 GCA_048616755.1 Verrucomicrobiota bacterium | reverse complement strand
CCGTCTAAAGACGGAACTCTGACAGGTCTACTTCGAGTACCCGTGAACGGTTACGTTCTTTCTTTGCCATCCTATGCGATGGCTGTGAAGATTGTTCATTGTCGGCCCCTCCCTTGCCGAGCCGAGAGAACTCCCATGAACTGCGCGATCTGCCTCGATACACGGTGCCCTCTTGCCTGCAATCATCAACTGTAGCTCGTCATTGCGGCGCGATATTCGGCGGGAGTGCGACCGGTTTCGCGGCGGAAGACGAGCGCGAAATAACTCGGGCTTGCGTACCCGCACATCTCGCCGACTTCGGCGATGGTCGGCTCGCGACGCGCCAACAGTTCGCGGGCGCGGTCCACGCGCAGACGGGTCATGACCGCGCCGAGCGTATTCCCGGTCTCGATTTTGAACCGGCGCTCGACCTGGCGTCGGCCGAGCCCGACCGCGTGTGCAATTTCTTCGATACTGAATGACCGGGACAGATTTTCGCGTATGTACACCAGCACCTCCGCCACCAACGGATCGCCGGCGATCCAGACATCACTGCTTTGCCGGACAATCAGCCCGACCGGGTCGAGCGCCGTGTGAACACCCGCATCCGGCGGCGTGCCGGTGCCGGCATCCATCCATTCGTCCAGCAACCGCGCCGCTTCGTACCCGATCGCGTACAGCGGCAGGGCAACACTGGACAGCGTTACATGCCCGAATTCGCAAGCCACCGAGTCATTGTCCACCCCCACAATCGCAATGTCCTCGGGAATTTGCCATCCCATTTCCCACGCCTCCTCCGCGATTTCCTCCGCCAGGCCATCCGATCCGGCAAACACCCCCAAAGGAGACGACTGCCGAGACAGCCACTCGCGCATCCGGGAAGCGTTGATCCTGGATGACAAGGACGTGCAGGTATGCCCTGCCTGTCGTACCGTTTCGGCAAACGTGTTGTAGCGCGCCGCCATTCCGTCGTGCGCCCCGAGCCAGAGCCCGGCAAACTGCGTGAGCCCGCGTTCGAGCAGGTGCTCCGCCGCAAGCCGGCCGACCTGCTCGTTGTCGACATGCACCGTCGGAATGCCCGACAACTGCCGGTTGTCGCTCACGCAAACCCGGGGGATTGTCCTATTCTTCAACTCCGCCAAGCCGTCGTCGCCCGCGACACCCGCAATCAAACCGTCATAATCATCGGCACGACGGATATCGTCTTTCGTAACCGGCCCCCGCGTCCGCGGCAGCAGCCGCCAATTCCCCGCGGCATGACTGTACGCGGCGATGCCGCCGAGAATCCCGCGCCCATAGTTGAGCGATGCATCCACCGCCACTACCACATGCCGAATCGGCCGCGAATCATGACTTGCCTGTTGCATATCAATTAACCTCCAAGCAGAATTATCGGACGTCATAATTTACAATTGCGCCGATACTGTAGGCTGGAAGATTTACGATGCGTTTGCCGTCATCAAAATCAAACTCCTCCCACGGCGCCAAACTGACAACAAACCCGAGCTTCATACCCGTAATATCCAAGTATTGGCGCAAACCTTTCAGATGCCGACCGCTCATCTTCAATGCCGCTTTGCATTCCACCGGATATGTGTATGGTTTGCGACGAATCACGAAGTCGACTTCTCCCCCCGACGAACTCTTCTTCCATCCCTGTACTTCACCGAACTCGCGGTAGAGCGCAATTGCCGTCTGATTCTCGATAACTCCGCCCAACGGCTGCCGGGATGCTGAATCAACGGTCGAGAGGATATTTATCGCGGGCACGGCAGCCTCGCGCAGCATGCGCAACAATCCCGTATCGAAAAGATAGCGTTTGGGCAGGTACTTGTGACTCTTTTCCGGCGACATCGACATCTGCTCGCTGTGGAGGATGAAATGCCATCGTTCCAGACGCGCAAAAACTTCGCTTATCCGGTTGCTGAGATGGCCGCTGGGAGACTCAATAACGGACGTGTTTTTCGAGACGCTGCCAACGTGGTTGGCGACACTCCGCAGGCAAAGGCTGGCTATATGGGCGGTTTCCTCGCCGAATACACGCCGGAAACCCTCTTCATAGTCAGCCATTATTTCAGCGCGCATTTCATTCGCCCGGTGTTCATCGCCGGCCGCCTGGGTCACGACTGCCGGCAACCCCCCGATCAACAAAAACTGGTCATATAACGACAGCAGATGAGCGTGACGCGAAGTCGAGATCTCGGGGGCTTGCTCATTCACCAGTTGCGCCAAATGCAGGTTCCCGGTGGCAGTTAGATACTCCGCAAACGAAAAGGGGCCGAGGAGCAGCCGCTGCACCCGTCCAACCGGATACCGCACCTTCTCGCGAAACAACCTGCGCAGACTGGATCCGCTCAGAACAACGGACGCCAAAGGCCAGTTCTCTTTCATGAAACGCACAAAACCGCCCAGGCGTTCACTTTCCTGGGCTTCGTCAATAAAGAGCGTCATCCCCTGGTCGCCGACAAATCCATAGCGATCCTGCAAGAGCTCCTCGAACTCACGAAAATCGACGCACTCATCGATCATGACGCGCATTCGTCTCTCGCGTTCCAAATTGATACGGATGCTTTGCCCCGGGTTCCGGCTCAAGGCGTGCACGACCAGAGACGTCTTCCCGACCTGACGAGCGCCCTCTACCAACAACACGTTCTTATGCGCCTCCCGGCGGCTTAAAAACTCCGCGACATCTCTGTCGCGTTGCCGTGGGATATATGCTATATCCATATTGTCCTCCTTGTTTTGATGCAAAATATACCTATTGTGCTCCGTTTTGCAACAGGTCGCACTTCCAAAAGATCGAAAATCACGCCCCTGACGCCAAATCATTCTGCCAATTATAGCGTCGTAATTTTTATATGCCAAAACGCGATTTTAATATTGCCATCCTGAATTTTATCCAGTAGGGTATGAGGATGAGCCCCGGCGTTGCCGGCAACACCAACGAAACTCCGCCTGAAAGGCAGAGCCACGAGAACGCATCCGGGCAGTCGCGCTTGTGTCTGACTTCGTGACTCGGGACGCGTGGAAATCGTAGCTTCGGCATTCCTGCCGGAGAACCGTAACGCGGGCTTTTAGCCCGCAGGCCAACCTGGACGCATGGAAATCGTAGCTTCGGCATTCCTGCCGGA
>JBMCIU010000227.1:0-3113 GCA_048616755.1 Verrucomicrobiota bacterium | reverse complement strand
TTCGAAGCGTTGGTCGCACGCCGCGAAGCATGGCCGAATGTCATGAATGAACTGGCCGGGTTGCGGCCACGGTTCCTCTGGCTGACAGAGATCCGGCCTGTTGTCATGAGCGGCGGCGAAACCATGACGACGCGCGAACGACGGGCGGAAACACGGGGCCCCGCTTTTCCCTTTATGGCCGGCGCCGGCGACCAGCCGCGGGAGACGGGTAGACGTGGCCGCGAAACGGCCGGCGCCGATGTCGACGAAATGCAGAAAGAAGTCATTGTCGGGATGGAAATTCAGGGGCACAGCATTACCGTAGCTGGGCACTCGGCGAGCGCTCACGACCACGAGGAAGCGGCTATCCCCCCCGACACAATGCCGCGGGAACCGCGGGCGGACGTGACCGAAGCCGCCCCGCTGCAACTTGATGCGGCGCCGGCGGAAGGCGACGCGGAGCAGGACATTCCCGAAGTCGCCGGGACGCCGGCGCTCGAAGCGTTGAATGGCAACGTCGCGGAACGAGAACAGTCGCCCGTTCAGCAGTTCCTCTCGCGACTGCAGAACTCCGAACTCGTCGACGCCGAAAACACCAGCATCACATCATATAATGCGAGCGAAACAGTGCCGAACCTGAATGTGTTTGGAATTCGGATTCGGTTTGCGGAACCGATCGAATTGAAATACGAATAACGGCGCTGGAGGAGTGCTGATGACCGATATCGTAAAACGGAATATTGGACTGGTTGTGTTCCTTGTGATCGGCTTGGCCGCGGCCATCGTCCTCGTCGTGATGGTGAAACAGCAGACGGCGCATGCCTCGGACCTGCAGGAAAAGGTGGAGGAGCAAGTCGCTTTTTTTGAAAAAGTGAAGCGTGAAAAAGTGGCGATCACCGAGGATAACCTTGAAACGGCCTTGCGGAATAAGAGCTTGGCCGAAGCGCGCTTGACCAACCTGCGCGCCATGTTGCAGTCGCGCTCCGCGATCGCGGTGCCGGATTATACCGGGGTCGAATGCAAAAACCTCTTGCGTGAAGAGACGCAGGCAATGCGCGACCAGCTCTTCGAGCGGCGCATCCAAATCCCCGCGTCGGTCAGCCGGTTGTCTTTCGGCACGATTTTGGATAGTGCCGGCCTGCCCGATGAAGACACAGAAGTGCCAATCTTAGTCAAACAGTTGCGGCTGATCCAGGAAGTCGTCCGTTTGGCGGGGGAGGCATTTATCACCGAGTTTTCGAATATCGAACGGCTTGGCGGTACCGCCGTACTCGAAGGGGACGATTATAATATCGTTCCGTTCCGCGTCACGGTCACCGGCAATCTGCCGAAGGTCAAGAATTTTGTGACCAAGCTGCAACGGGATTCCGAGTATTTTTTCCTCATTCATTTTTTCCATGTCGATGCTTTAAGCTCGGTCCAGGATGCGATTGAAGCCCGGCCCGCCGCCGCGCTTGCCGGCGTTCGAGACGGTGTTGATCAATCGGACCAAGGGCGCTTCATGCCAGGGATGCCCGATGCGGATTTCCGGGACGAGCGGTCCCGCACGCGGCCTCGGCCGACACCGCCCTCTGACGATGCCGACGAGGACGAAAGACAAGACAGCCTGTCGAAAAAAGAACGCGAAGTGGAACTGACCGATATGGTTACGGCTACAATCCGCTTCGACTTTGTCGAGTTCAGCTCGCCAGAACAGGAGTACTAAACCCTTGCAAGCGCTGAAGCAACATTACGAGAAGATTGCTCTCGCGGTTTTGGTCGTGGCCCTGCTGGCCTTGAGTCTCAATTACGTTCAGCAGGTGAGGGAAGCAAAAGATCGACAGGACCAGATCGATGCGATTGCCACAGTGCCGAAAGACGACCGCCAACTGGCGCCGCTTACAGATGAAGCGTTTGATGCCGCCAACATGCTGCGGAACCCGGACGTTGCATGGGAAACAAGAGACGGAACCGGCAATATCGTTTACCCTGGTCAATTGATGTGGTGCAAAAACCAGGACTGCAACTATTGGCTGCCGTCAACGCAGGCGCTCTGCCCCTACTGCGGCGCGGAACAGGACGTCGAAGAAGAAACGTTTGACCCGCCCCAGGACGACGATGGGGACGGAATCCCAAACGTGGTCGAGGAAGAATATGAGTTCCTCGATCCCAATGACCCCAGGGACGCGCTGCTTGACGAGGACGGCGACTGGTTTACCAATATTCACGAAATCAATGTGGCGAAAACCGATCCCGTCGACCCCGCGGACCACCCGCCGCTGGCCACTAAGCTTGCCCTGCTGGACATCAAGCGCACCCGCTTCGATATTGTCTTCTCCAGTCTCATGGGCGATGCGGAGGCGCCAAAAGATGAATGGGATATTGCCGTTCAGGTGTTCGAAAATGGACGGTGGCGTACACGCTTTCTCAAGGTGGGGGCTGAGATTTCCGGAAAAGGGTATACAATCGAAGACGTCAACCGTAAGGTCGAGCAAGTTTACAGTAAAGCTGTCGGCGCCGAAATTGCACAGGACGCATCGGAGCTCATTTTACGCGGACCCGACGGAGAACAAATGATCCTACCGCGACGGCAACAGCAGTACAAAGGGGTCGTGATCACCTTTTTCTTGAACACCGATGCCGTGAATTCACGCCAGGGCCGCGCCGTGACCGCCCGTGAGGACGAAATCCTCGTCCTCACAGACGCCGCCGGAAACCAGGAACGCTACACAGTCACAGTACGGGGGCGGCGCGCTGTAATGGTGAAACCGGAAGGCGCACCCGATGCCCCTGGATTTCTTGTGGAACCGCCAAAACCCGTCGAGCGCGTGGAAGAAAGAGGCGGTTTCCAAGAATCGGGAATGCCGCCCGAGTTCATGCCGGACGGCGGACGCGCCCCCGCTCCTGACTGGTATCGGCAAACAAATCGACGCGACCGACGCGGCGACTGAATATACTCGCGAGGGTGGAGACGACGGCAGCTCGGGCGCCGCGCTTGACGCACGCCACCGAGCTTTTCGCAATATCACTGGAAAACGGGAAGACTTCACTTACATTGGAAGCTTCCTTGCACGTATTCGGAAAGGACAAACTCAATATCATGTGCCTTAAACCGTTGGAGGAAATCATGATCGGAGCACTCTACCGCAATTGTC
>JBMCIU010000226.1:0-3116 GCA_048616755.1 Verrucomicrobiota bacterium | reverse complement strand
ACGGTCGCCGGATGCCCATCAGGAGCTTAAGTTTCGGGGCATTCGGTGTGACCCCGAGACCTCAGGCGGAGGCTATGTATCGCGACTGGCCGCTCGCCGCATAGGGCTTACTCGCTGCCTGAGTTACCTCGTTTTTCCAGCACAGCTTCCAGGTTGTTTCGGGGGAAGGCGTAGGTCTCGGGCGAGAGCGCGATGGCGCGACGGAGGACCTGTTCGGCTTCGTCGAGCCGGCCGGCTTCGAACAGCGACCAGCCGAGGTCGTTGAGGTGCTCGGGATTGTCGGGTTCGAGTTCGTCTGCGCGTTGGGCGTGGGCAACCGCTTCGGCATGGTGTCCGAGCTTGCCGTGGCAGAAACAGAGGCCGATGTGATGGAGGGCCACGTCCGGGAACCGGTTTGACGCCGCCTGCCACAGCTTCAGAGCGCTCTCGAAGTCTTGCTCATCAAGCATGCAGTCGCCGGCTTTGTCGATGATGGTATGCAGATCCGGTTCGTCGTCCGGAAGTGTCGTCAGCCGCATGAGCAGTTCGAATCCCTCCTCCACGCGGCCAAGCTGGTACTCGATGCTGCCGACGGTCAGCAGTGCGGGGGCATACAAGGGGTCGATGGCCAACGCCAGCACCCCTTCCGGCCATGGGTTGTTGGTAAACGGATCCTGGCCGGCTCCGACCAAAGCACGGTCGAAAGCCTGGGTGGCAATGGACTGGTGATAGTTCCAGTCGGCGGCCGCACGTCTGTCGGCGGGGTCAGCCTTGGCATACCGCGCCCGTAGCGCGGCCAGATCCGAATCTTTGCGCAAGCATTCATGAAATGAATAATCTTCGAGCGTAATCTCAGACATAATCAGAAACTCCATTGAATTTGCATGGCGGCGTCATGTTGTTAACCCATTACTCGCGGCTTTGCGCAAGTTGAATGGCAATAAGTCGAGTCTGGCTCGTCGAGCCTGGCCCCGGCGGCTACCTCGGCGAGGCAGCCACTACTGTTCCCCGCCAGTGTCCTCGAGAGCTTTTTCTCACGGTTGCTCGTTATCGTCTTCGGTTTCGGGGTTCTCGGGCGCGGCGTTGATTTGTTTGAAGTTGGCGATGCGTCCGCGGAAGCCTGCGCCGCTGACGTTGTCGCCGGTGTGCAGTGTGGTGTTGAGGCAAAGTCCGACGCGCGGCGCCGCGTTATGATTGGGGACCATTCGGCCCGGTCCGGTGCCGACTTTTTCGCCGTCGAGGTACAGCGTCAGGCGTCCGTCCTGCATCTGGTCGGTGGCGTCGACGAGCGCCAGGGTCAGCTCATGCCATTGGCCGGGCTCGATCTTGTCGGTGCTCAGCCAGTGGCCTCCGAAGCTGACGATACCGGCGTAGAGTTTGCCCTCGTGGACGTAGATATTGTAGCCTTTGCCCGTGCCGCCTTGTGCGTAGAGCACCTGGGTGCCGTCGAGGGTTTCAGCCTTGAACTTCAGCGAGATAGTGAGGTTTGGGTACCCCTTGTTGCAGGTCAGGGTACTGCGTTCGCCCCAGAGTCCTTCCTGCGACCTGCGCAATTCGAGCACGGGTCGGTCGAGGTCTTCGTCCTCGACAAAGCGCCCGCCGTGCAGCACCATGTTTGCGGCGGCGCCGGGGTTGGGAACGAGGCGATAGGTTAGCAGTTCGCGTTTGTCCTTGCCGATGCCCTTCCACGGTCCCTGCCAGGCCGTTGCGTCGCTCAACGCCACGTCGTAGACGACGCTGTTGGCGGGCTTTTTTCCCACGAAGACCGGGGTCTCCGCGACGACGTTTTCGCCACCGACGGTTGTGCCGATGACGCGGATCATGTGCAGGCCGGGACTGCTTAGTTTGAATGTGCGCGCCTGCAAGGCTTCCGCGGTCTCCGGTTGGTTCTGACCCACGGTCCACTGGAACGAGGCAAATTCCACCGAAGGAGGCAGCGTGAGCAACGGATCGACCGTAACCGACTCGCCGGCTGAAAGGAATTGGCGGTCCGCATGCAGGGCCAGTTCGGCCGGGCTGCCGCGCAGAAGGGTATCCGCAAAGCGGATTGCCTCGTCACCGCCCTCCTCCACCGTGAAAAACGACCCGGAACGCGCCACGAACGGGAGTTGGACTTTTCCAAGCTCGGAAATCTCCACCGACGGCCTGTCGACGGCGCCGAGGGGCGCGTGCGCGTAGATCAACCAGCGGCGGTTGGGCTTTTCCCCAAGCTCCAAGGCCAGCGCCAGGACACGAAGCTTGACCGGCGGACGCTTGCCCGCCTTGAAGTGCCAGATGCGCGGCCAGTCGTCCCGAGGCGGATTCACGTCGACAGGCAGCAGCGCGTCCACCCGGCTGTAGAACCGCAGTTCGTTGGCGACGCGCTTGTTGGCAGGCCGAAATTCCTCGCTCTTGACCAGCTTGCCGAAGCGCCAGAATTCGGCCAGGGTTTCGTTTTCCCATACCCGGTCGACACTGCGGACCACGGCCATAAACGCTTCTTTGTCATAGATGTCGTGACTGCTAACCGGATAGCGGAATTCGCGCATCACTCGCGGGCGCATGGCCCAGAGCCCAAACTGCACCATTCCCTCGTAGCGGTCAAAATCCCAGCGTTGCACCGCGCCCGAGCCGTACATGCCGGTGGCCAGGCAATTGATCGCGGAGCGCCGGACCGCGGGCTGCCCGCCATCCCAGGCGATGGATGCGAAATAGTAATCGGGATCGAGATCAAAAATCACATCCTGCGAGGATTCAATGCGCAGCCCCTCGGTCTGCGGACTCCAATAGTTGTAATCGGTCTTGCCGCGATAGATCTGCCAGTCGTTGAGGTAGAACTCGGGCATGGCGCCGTCGTACCGTTTCCATTCGCTGGTGTGGTTGCGCTCCCAGGTGCGGCCCTTGACGCTGCGCGGCCAGGCGTTGTAGGCGACGAAGAGCGAGTTGTTCTTCCACGCCTGCTCGGTCATCGTGTCGCGGGCAGTGTCGAAAAGCACCTGATATTTTTGATCGTACGCTTCATGGAGAATGCGCTTCTTTTCCTCTTTGTCGAGTTCCCGGTCGCCGTATTCACGCTGGAAGCGGATCGACCGATCCAAGTGTTTGAGGCCGATCTCGCCGGCTTCGTTGTTGTTCAGCCACACGACCATCGGCGGATC
>JBMCIU010000225.1:0-3150 GCA_048616755.1 Verrucomicrobiota bacterium | reverse complement strand
CCAAGGATTCCTGTCTGTCGGTCAATTGCGAAACGCGGGTAATGATTTATAGTTCATCACGCGAAGCGCGTGGACTCACGGCCCGCGAATTGCGTTTTGCGAACTCCGCAACTGCGTTCGCGGACTTAACCCTAGGGAGCATGGCTAAACATGAATATGAAAATCTGTAAATTTGGCGGATCGTCGCTGGGTGAAAGTCGACGTCTCGAACAGATTCTGGACATTCTGCAGCAGGATTCGCAGCGTCGTTGCGTCGTGGTTTCCGCGCCGGGCAAGGCGTCGGACGCGCCGGTAAAGGTTACCGACTTGCTGATTCGGGCCACGGAGAAGCGCCTCTCGGGCGCCACTCCGAGTGAAGAGGTGCAGGCTGTCCGCAAACGCTATCACGATGTCTACGATCCGCTTGGGGTTCCGCCCTCGGACATCGATGAAATCATGTCGGACTTGGATGTACGCCTGGAGTCCGACGCCACTAATCCGGGCCGTTTTCGCGATCTAGTGGCTGCGGCGGGCGAAGCGCTCAACGCTCGCGCGTTCGCCGCGTTCCTGGACGCGCGAGATATTCCGGCGGTGGCGATTGATCCCGTCGACATCGGGCTGACCGTCACCACCGAATTCGGCAATGCCCGCCCTCTGGATGAGGCCAGCATCAATTTGGCGAACCTCAAGAAGACCTGCGCGGAGTCGATTGTGGTTTTTCCCGGCTTCTTCGGAGTCACTGCGGAGGGGGATGTCGCCACGTTCAGCCGCGGCGGATCCGATTTGACCGGAGCTTTGCTGGCCGAGGCGCTTGATGCGGTCGAATACGAAAACTGGACCGATGTGGACGGGATTTTCAGCGCCAGCCCGAAAATCGTGGACGAACCCGAGCAGATTGCCGCCCTGACATACCGAGAAATGCGCGAGCTGTCGTACATCGGCTTTAACGTGCTGCACCAAGAGGCGGTCTGGCCGGCCATGCGCAGAAAAATTCCGATCCGGCTGCGCAACACCATGAACTTGGACAACCGCGGAACGTTAATCGTCTCCGAGCGCTTGCCCTCCGAGCGCGATGTGATCGGTATCGCCAGCGGGGGCGATTTTTGCACGTTTACTCTGCAAAAGTACTTGATGAACCGTGAAAAGGGCTTCGGGCGCAAGCTGCTCAGCATCATCGAGGACCTTGATTTATCCTATGAGCACTGTCCGTCGAGCGTGGATAGTATTTCAGTGGTGCTTGCCCAAGATCAGCTCGAGCCGGATATGGCGCATCGCCTACTGCGCGCGATGGAGGAGAATCTGTCGCCGGACGAGGTAACAACCGAGTACGGCATAGCGTTGATCGCGGTGGTCGGCGAGGGACTCAACCACAAAATCGGCGTACTTGGCAGCGCGGCGGACGCGCTGAGCGCGGCCGGGGTCAACATCAAGCTGGTGAACCAGGGCAGCTCCGAGATCAGCATCATCTTCGGAGTGGACGTATCCGATGAAAAGGATGCTGTTCGCGCGCTCTACCAGCGCTTTTTCCCGGCAGAACCGTGAAGGCGTTTTCTTCTCAGGACGTACCTGCGTCACCTGGCGTATACATTTTTCGCGACCAGTTTGGGGCCGTGATCTACGTCGGCAAGGCGAAGAATCTACGGCGCCGGTTGTCGCACTACTTTCGACCGGGGCAGCGCAAGGCTGCGGATCCCAAGCTGCGCGCGCTCATCCACAGCATTGGCGACTACGAGTTCATCGAGGTAAAGTCGGACACCGAGGCGTTGCTGCTGGAGGCTCGCCTGATCAAGCAATACACGCCGCGTTACAACATCGAGATGCGCGACGACAAGCGCTATTTGCTGGTGGTGGTTGATCCGCAGGAAGCGTTTCCGCGCCTGCGCTTCGCCCGCCTTCGCCGCGAGGATGGGCGCATTTACTTTGGACCGTTTCCAAGTGCGCGCCTGGTGCGCTTGACCGTGCACTGGCTGGCCCGCCATTTCGGTTTGCGCACCTGTAATGTCGATGTTCCGACCGAGGAGACGCACAGGCACTGCATGGAAAGCCGCGTGCGTGCCTGCTGCCGCCCCTGCATCGGCCAGGTGTCCGAGAGCGAGTACGGCGAACGCCTGGAGAGCGCCCTCGACGTTCTGCGCGGCAACACCGGCACCGTCGAGGAAGCCCTCGAAAGAGACATGCGCGACCTGGCCGAGCGCCAGCAGTACGAGCAGGCAGCCAGGCTTCGCGACATTCGCAGTAACCTGCGCTCGATCTGCAGTCCCGCCGTCCGGCGGTTTTCGCGCAAGACCCTGGCCGGCAGTCAAACCGGCAAAGACGCTGTCGAAGCGCTGGGGGAAGCCATGGGGCTGAGCCGTCCCCCTGCCGTGATCGAGTGCTTCGACATCTCCAACATCAGCGGCACGCTCGCGGTCGCCAGCCTGGTCTGCTTTCGCGACGGCAAACCCTCCACGAAAGACTACCGACGGTACCGTATCCGCGAGGTTGAAGGCGTTGACGACTTCGCCATGATGAAAGAGGTGATCTCCCGGCGCTACGGGCGCTCCCGCAGCGAGAAGGACCGCGAATTCCCCGACCTGATTCTGGTTGACGGCGGGGTTGGCCAACTCGGTTCGGCCGTTCAGGCTCTTAGGGAGGAAGGGGCCGTCGGCGTTCCGGTTGCGGGGATTGCAAAGCGGTTTGAGACCCTGTACCTCGCCGGGCACCCCGACCCGATCGTACTGCCCCGTCATCACGCCGGGCTCCGATTGGTGCAGCATCTTCGCGACGAGGCGCACCGCTTCGCGCTGTCCTACCATCAAACCCTGCGGCGCCAGCGCATCGCCGACTCCGCGCTGGATGAAATTGAGGGGGTCGGGCCCAAGCGGCGCGATCAGTTGCTCAAAGCCTTCCGGTCCGTGGCAAACCTGAAATCGGCCAGCGTCGACGAGATCACCGCACGCGCGCCCGGTGTCGGCAAAGAATTGGCCGAACGAATCCTTGCCCACCTTAACCGCAAAACTTAATTTCCGCTTTTTAGCTCGTTGCGCAGTTCCGCGTCAATTTCCGCGGGTGAACTGCAGGCGCCGTCTACGGTAGTTCGGGAGGCTCTTTTCCCCCAAAGTCCCGGCACGCACTCTGCGCGCGCGCTCGATGGCTGGCGACAGGGGTTGCCGTTTGGCCTTCGCGCGTCGG
>JBMCIU010000224.1:0-3204 GCA_048616755.1 Verrucomicrobiota bacterium | reverse complement strand
TCGGACAGTCCGTCATTCGCAAGCATGACTCCTGCATGCACGGCGCCGGACAGATCGGGCCCTCGACCGCACGCAATACCTCGGCCATCGTAACCTCAGAGGCCGGCCGAACCAGTGAAAAACCGCCCCGCCGACCCCGGTGGCTGCGCACAAGCTGCGCTACCTTCAAACCCATCATGATCTGCTCGACGTAGTCCGAAGAAATACCCTCGTGGTCGCCGATCTCCTGCTTCGTCGCCGGAACCGAATTGTCGCGCCCGGCCAAGTATACCATGATCCGGGATGCGTACCTGCCTTTGGTAGTCAGTGAAAACATGAACGTACTCCTTTGTTAAATGAGGGATTTGCCAATCAACATTTCTGCCATAAATATACCCGGTTAATTTTTCCTTGCAAATCAACAACCCCAATCGACATGTCACGGCTTTTTTCACGCGTAAAGCACTTCAGGCCCGGCCGGCCCCGTATGTCCGCTCCAGCTTCGCTCGTTGTCGACAAGCTGCGCGAAACCGAACCCGGCTGCCCTCCCCGAGGGTTGATTGGCCGCGTAAAACTCAAAACTCAATGCGGGGTTCCGCGACGACAAATATGGGAATGAATCTAAACCATTGGAAAACTGCCTCACCGTTGCTTGACATGGTTTGATTGATACAGTACATTGTCTGCGCTTGAAAGTGTCCGGCATTGCGGGCATTGCACCATATACCGGTTGTTTAGATTTGCGAAGATCGCACAATTCTGAGCACAGATTCGGTGAAGCCCGCGGTGATCGCAACCCACATCAAAAAGAGTAAAAAGGGAGCCCGTCTCGATGAACTCATCTCTGCAAACCTTCGGCATCCAATGGAGCACTTCTCTGGCGCTCGTGACCGCCGTATTCCTCGCCCTGCCCGCAGCACACGCCGCGCCGCAGAAACTCGACATCCCCGACTTGGATCCAATCACCATGAAAAAAACAGTTGAACACGACCCCATCTCCATCGTCCGCGACGGCAAGCCCGTTGCCGTTGTCCATTTGGCCCAGAGCGGCGGGATCATCAACAAGCTGTTCAATGAATTTCAGGATGCTATCCGGGCCACGACCGGCGCCGCATTGCAAAAAAACAATCGCGCCCCGGAGGCCGACCAGCCCGCCATCGTCATCGGCGGCGTCAACCTGGCGGACGAAGCCGGCGTCGACGCCGAGGCGCTGGAGATCGAAGGCTTTGCCGTTAAGACCGCGCCGAACCGGATTTACATCATCGGCAAAGACGCCAACGGCATCGCCTGGGGGATCGCCGATTTCCTCGAGCGCATCGTCGACGTGCGCTGGTACTGGCCGCTCGAACACCATGGTCGCACCGTGCGGAAAACCGACACTCTGGTGGTCAATCCCCTGCATTACACCGACGCGCCGGTCTACCGCATGCGCCAAGGCTGGCCGCCATTCTACAACGGTACGCCGTACGGCACGCTTCGGGTCAACGACTTGTACGACCGGCTGCGCGGCGGCAACTCCTGGCCGGTCAAGTTGGCGGTTCACCAGCCCGCCAAGTGGCACGTCGTCTACAAGGAAGAGCGCCCGGAGATCTTCGCGCTGCGCGAAGACGGCAGCCGCAACTACAAGATGATCGATTATGCGCACCCGAAGACCCTGCAGACGTTCCTGGAGAATATCGAGCTGCATGAGACCGCGACCGATGAACAGCGTAAAACCAAGGACTTCAAGTTCAAGACCAGTTTCATCAAGGGCAATTCAATCACTGTAAGTCCCCCCGATATGGGCGTACATTCCGCCGGCGAGCAGGCCCAGGCGCTGCTGGAGCCCGAAAAGGGGCGCTATGCCTCGGCCTCAAAACTCATGGGTCAGTTCGTGCGCGATCTCGCCCGCGAGGTCAAGCAGCGCTGGCCGGACAAGACCGTCATCTACCTGCCGTACGTCAATTACACGCTGGCGCCCGAGGGCATCGACTTCCCGGACAACGTCGAGGTTCAGCTCTGCGGCATGCCGGGGCTGGCCATGTACAAGCAGCCCGCATTGCGCGAGCAGTTCCAGGGCAATATCGATCGCTGGGCAGAGCTGACCGGACGTCCGGTGCAGACATGGGATTACTCCTGCTGGCCCACCGACCGCACCAAGGCGCCGTTTCAATATCCGCACGTGGTCAAGGATTATTACATGCACAATCGCGACAAAGTCGTCGGCACCTTTATCAACGGCGGCATCCCCGACGAATGGCTCGCCCAGCATTTCACCATGTATTGCTGGATGAAGCTGATGTGGGATCCCGAATTCGATGTCGATGCCGCGGCCGACGAATTCTGCACGCGCATGTTCGGCCCCGCCGCCGACGCCATCCGCGAACTGCTGCGTTTGCAGACCGACCGGTGGGAAGAAGTTGTCTGGCAAGTTGACAGCATCTCGCCGACCGCGCTCTACAAGGAATCCTACACCGAAGAGGTGATGGAGCGCATGGCGGAACTGCTCGACGATGCCCAGGAAAAGGCGGCGGACGACGAGGTGATCGCCGCCCGCGTCGCCTACTACGCGCAGCCGTTCGAGGCCTTTTTCGAGGAAGCCGAATCCCTGCGCTCCGGCAAAGGTCTGCGCCAACTCAGCGCGCAGAAAGTCCCCGACAACCCCAAGATCGACGGCAAGCTCGACGATCAATGGTGGGAGATGGCCGAGCCCCTGGTCGGCTTCGAACGCAAGGCCGGCGGCAAGACCGTCGAAGCCAAGTACGTCACCGAAGTCCGCGCCGTCTGGACCCTCGACGGCGTCACCTTCGGTGTGAAAATGCACGAACCGAATCCCGACGCCTTGAAGATGGATATCAAAACCCGCGACGACGGCGCGCTCTGGCCCGCCAACGACAACATCGAGGTGTTTGTCGATGTTACCGGCCAGAAACTCGGCCGCTATTGGCAGTGGCTGATCAACCCGGCCAACACCGTCATGGACCTGCAGGACGGCGACCAGACCTGGAACCCGGAAGAGCCGAAGCACGCGGTGCATATCGGCGAGGACTATTGGTCAATCGAACTCTACCTGCCCAACGTCATGTTCGAGGACGTCGAGGAATTCCAGAAACCGCATACCGGCAAGACGTGGGCGGCCCAGTTCACGCGCCACCGCAAAAGCAGTGGCCCCAACGAATACAGCCGCTTGAACAACAAGCTCGGCGGCTTCAGCCGCAACGTCGCCGACTTCGGCCTGATCAAATT
>JBMCIU010000223.1:0-3229 GCA_048616755.1 Verrucomicrobiota bacterium | reverse complement strand
AAGGAATTGCGGGAATGTTGAACAGGCGCGTCACACGCGGGACGTCGAAGGAGCTGCCGTTGAAGGAGGCCAGCAGATCCACCTCGTCGAGAAGGTCGAGGAATTCTTCCAGATTTCGTCCGCGGACAAAGGTGTGAAGGCGGTTGCGGTGACGGCAAACGACAACGGTGACCTGGCTGTCCGCGGTCAGTCCCGTGGTTTCGATGTCGAAGAATGTGGCCTGCTCCAAGTAGTTGCCGAGCAGCCGCCAGTGATCCTCGTTGCGGAGTTCGCAAACGAGGGTATGCAGGTCGTTGGTCTCGAGTGCCTGCAAGTTTCTTCCGGCGGCGTTGCGAACGTTTTTCCAGGCTCGCGCGCCCATGCGCGGAACGTCCTCGATGGTTTCGGCGATCTGACGCCAGGTGCGGATGCCGCGGCGATGGAGGACGGCCTGCCGTTCCGGGCCAATGCCGGGCAGGTGCAGGAGGGCTTGGTCGATCAATGGGTGCGTCCTCGCTGTTTTTGGAGAATTTTGGAGGCGGTGGACAGGCGGCGCCGGAGTTTGGCGGCTTCTTCGTCGGGCGGCGGCGGGGCAACGGCTTTTTCGAGGGGGCTTCGCAGCACGGTTACTTCGGGGACCGCGATTGTGCCGGCCAGGAGGGCGTCCAGCAGGCTGGCGGTGCAGCGCACGGAGGCGTCGGATTCGACGAGCAGGTTTTCCAATTCTTCGTTGTCCACGCCGGGGGGCAGGGGAGGGATGCAGGAGGGACACCCGCAGGAGCATTCGCACTCGCGGACGATTTGCTTGCACAGAGACAGCGCGTCGGGGAGCCGCTCGTAAATCTTTTCCGCGTATCCGACGCCGCCTTCGTGGGTGTCGTAGAGATAGAGGGCGCTTTTCCAGCGCATCGTTTCTTGTTCGTGGAGCGAAACGTCGGTTTCGATGTCTTTGATGTCGGCCATGGCCAGGGAGGGAGCGGTGTGCCGCAGGAGGTAGCTCAGACCGAACAGGGCGGCGCCGAGATAGCGTTTGTCGGCGCCGTCCACCGCCTGTTTCCACGCCGGTGGAGCGAGCAGGCTAAAGCCGGTGGTGTCGTATTCGAAGGGGGGCAGGGTGATCGGACCGTAGCCGATGTTTTCAAAGGTTCGCTCGCGGATTTTTTTGTAGAGTTTGGGTTGTTTGTTGACGTGGACGCAGCCGAATTTCAGGGCGGCGCTGCGCTGTTCCTTGTGCTCTTCGGCTTCGGTCATTTCGATGCGGTTTTCCCACACGGCTTCGGTGTAGTAGTCCACGTTGACTTCTTCGACTCGGCACAGTTTCTTGTCGAGATCCAGGTCCATGGACATGTAGCGCCGGCCCAGGTGCTGGTAGATGGCGTCTTTGTAGAGGGTGCCGCGCGCTCCGATGGGGTCGATTTCGCCGATGACTTCGGTGCCGCAGTAGATGTCGACGTTGTAATCGGTCATGCCGCGCAGGCTGACTCCGCGGGCGGGGTAGTCGCTGAGCGCGTAGCGATGACATTCGTGGTAGGGTACGAGGGTTTTGTCCTGTTTGAGCACGTCGACGGCCATGCCGTAGGTTGGTTCGAGGAACAGCGGCTCTTCGGGGCGCAGGGGGTGTTCGTAGGCGGCGCAGGGAAGATGCTGCAGGACGATGTAGGGGTTTTCCGCGGAGAGCCAGGCCTGTTCGACGGGCGCGCTGGTGACGAACTCGGGATGGTGGACGAGATACTGGTCCACGGGGGCGTCTTTGGCCGCATAGACGATGATGGCTCGGGTGCTTTTGCGTCCGACGCGACCGGACTGCTGCCAGAAGCCGGCAATGGTGCCGGGGTGGCCGGACAGGATGCACAGGTCCAAATCGCCGATGTCTATACCCAGTTCGAGGGCGTTCGTGCTGATGATCGTGTTGATGGTGCCGTCGAAGAGACTGCGTTCGAGTTTGCGCCGTTCGTTGGGCAGCAGTCCGCCGCGGTAGGGTTTGACCCGTTCGCGCAGATCCGGATGCCGGTCGCAGACGGCGCGATACAGGCGTTCCACCTCCTGGCGGGCGCGGCAGAAGCAGATCGTGCGCAACCCCGCCTTGGTGGCCTCCCGAATTAGCGGTACCGAAATCGATCCCGGTCCCTTTCGATACAGCGCGGTCCCGTGACTTTGAACCAGGGGCGGATTGATCATGTACAGATCGCGCTGCGGCCGCGGGGACGTGTCGCGCTCGATGATCTCAAAGGGTCGACCGAACAACGCTTCCACATGCTCGCCGGGATTTCCGACCGTGGCCGAGCTGCAGATGAACGCAGGGCGACTGCCGTGAATCTCGCAGGCCCGCAACAGCCGGCGGAAGACGTTCGCGACATGCGAACCGAACGCGCCGCGGTAGGTGTGGACTTCGTCCACGACGATGTAGCGCAGGCGCGATAAAAAGCTTTTCCAGTTGCGATTGTGATTGGGCAGGATCCCCGCGTGCAGCATGTCGGGATTGGTGATGATGAAGTCGGCCATCCGTTGGATGGCGCGCCGCTCCTCTCGGGGGGTGTCGCCGTCGAAGGTGCCCAGCCGATGGGTTCCCGTTGCCGCCTTCATCAGGCGTCCGAGCGTGCCTTCCTGGTCCCGCGAGAGGGCCTTGGTCGGATAGAGCATGAGTACGCTAAACGGGTTGTCCGTGGCCATGTAGGCATTGAGGATGGGCAGCAGAAACGAGAGCGTTTTGCCGCTGGCGGTGCGGCTGATCAGGACGGTGTCGCGGCCCGCGGCAATCGAGTCGAAGGCGTCCGCCTGGTGCGCGTACAGTTGGCGAATGCCCTGTTCCTCAAGAACCCGGCGCAAGTCGTGGTTCAGAGCGTCCGGGAAGGCGCTGAACTCGCCGCTGACGGCCGGCAATACATGGTGCGCCCGAATCTCCCGTTCGAAGCGGCGCTCCAGAAAATCAACTACATCCTGCATATTGAACACCGGTGCTTGGTCGCGCATCCGAACGCTCCCACGCTAACGGATACAGCCTCTTTTATGCCTGTTTTTACGTACTGTAAATGAGATTTGCGGAAAGCGCAACTCTATAGTGTTGCTTTTTGCTTGTTTGCATGTTGGATTTTTGCTTGTTGGATTCTACTTTCTTTTCTGCGAAAAAAGAAAGTAGCAAAGAAAACCGGGTATGGGTAGAGGGCGGCGCCCCGATGCCCGGCGGGGATGACGGGGCGCGGAGGCCGCGCCCGGTACTGAGTAGAGGGCGGCGCCCCGACGCCCGGCGGGG
>JBMCIU010000222.1:0-3243 GCA_048616755.1 Verrucomicrobiota bacterium | reverse complement strand
TTGGAGCTGCCAGTCGCAATCGTCGACGTATTGCCATCAAGCGTCACAGTGAACGTTGTCGGCGTGGGCGTTACAGGGTACTAGTTGCCTTCCCACAAGCGGGGAATACAGTAAATGATGACGATGAAAAGCGAAATTTACTGTCTCCACACAGTTTAACAAACAGGTATAAAAATGGATTTAAATGGCGTATGGGAATGCGGTCACGAGCGTCGATACGACCGGACGGCTAACGTCCCGGGATTGATTGATGATCCGCGCAAAAGCAGTCCGGCAACGGTTTGGCTGAAACGCAGCATACAGCGTCCGGACAAAGCTCGCTATGCGACGTTGGTATTGAAGGGCGCCCGCTTTGCGCCGGAGGTATATGTCGACGGTCGGCGTCAATCCTCGACCGAGGGAGGCATGGCGCCGACGCGGCACATGCTCGATTTGAACGAGACAGATACCACCTTCGCCCTCGAAATCGCGCTCCAACCGCTCGACAGACTCGATACGCAGGACGCTTCGCGCATCCCGGGCGCCGATGCTTGGCGCTCGAATTTGTCCTCGTGCGTCTGGGACGATGTCGAGCTGTTCTTTCGCGGTCCGGCCTATATCGAGCGACTGTATACCTACACCGCAAACGACGGCGCGCTCCGGGTTCACGTCGTCACCGGAGGGACGGGAGAGTCCGCCGAGTTGCAGTTCAGCCTGCGCGACGACAACGGCAGCGAAATCCTGCGCCATTCGGCATCCGTTGAGATCGGAAAATCGCTCGACATCGAATTGCCGGGGGGCTCGGAGCTACCGGAGTGGTCGCCGGAAACCCCCCGTTGCTTCACTCTTACTGCGGAACTGCATGCCGACGGTCAATGCAGTCACAGTGATGTGGTGACGGTGGCACGGCGGCGGTTCGAAGTGCGGGACAAACGCTTCGCCCTAAACGGACACGATGTAACTCTGCGAGCCGGCAGTATCGTCTGGCATCGCTGGTTGCGCGATCCCGAGGCGCCGCCTCTAGCCTGGGACATGAACTGGCTGACCGAGAACGTCCTGATGCGTCTCAAGCGCATGGGCGCCAACACCTTGCGCTTCCATCTCGGAATGCCTCCTGACCGTCTTCTCGATGCCTGCGACCGACTAGGTTTGCTGGTGCAGGCGGAATGGTTGTTTTTTCACGGCTGTGACGCCTCCCGCGACAGCATGGCGAAGCAGTGGTCCGACTGGTTCGAGCTATGCTTCCGGCACCCCTCGGTGTGCCTGATTCACCCTTGGAACGAGACCGATCCACAGGCGCTGACGGCGGCATGGGCGGCCATTGACGCGGTAACCGCGCAGTATCCGCCGGTCGTACTCAGTCACCGCGACGTCCAGCATCCGCACCGATACTGGTGGAGCCTGTTCGAGAACGTGGGGCTATACTACGACAACGCCGAGGTTTTCGAACAGCCCATTATGGTGGACGAATTCGGGGGCAACTACCTTGACGGGGAAGGCCGTCCCGGCGGGTACCCCAAGCTGCGGGAAGCTTTTGCCCGCTTTCTGGGGCGAAACCATACTGCGCCAGAGCGCCTTCAGCTGCAAGCCGACGCCTGCGGGCGCATGGCCGAGTACTGGCGCAGGATCGGCGCCGCAGGCTTCTCCCCCTTCTGCATCCTCGGCCCGCCGGAAGACGGCAATCACCATTTCCTGGGGCCATTGCGCGCAGGCAGGCCTAAACCAGTATGGAACGCCCTCAGCGCGGCCTACGCGCCCGTGGCGGCAAGCCTCGACACATGGGAACGCAATTTCCGTCCCGGTGAATCCATCGAGCTGCCGTTGCACCTTTTGAACGACACGCCGCATGCCGTCGATGCCGAGTTGACATGCAGCGTCACGGGCGGCGACGAGACGGTCGAGCAAGTATCGCTGCCTGCGCACGCCCATCACATTCTGCATCGGCGGTTTGAACTGCCTCGCTCCGAGGGTGAATGCACGCTCGAGGCCCGGCTCGACCATGCCGGGCGTCAGCCGGCCGCACCGGCGCGATCCCGCTGGCGCGTATGGACGCTCGCCCCCAAGCCGGCGAGCGGTTGCCGGGCCGCCGCATTGCCGGACGAGGATGAGATCGATGCGTTTCTTGATTCCGCGGATATCCGCGACGACGCCGCCGACACCTTGGTTGGCGGAGCGCACACCTATCGCCGTTTGTTGCGAGATACGCAAGACGGACAGGAACTGGAAGACCTCCTGCGGCAGGGGCGCACAATCATTCTGTTGGAAGCCGGACCGCCCTACTTCGGCGCAGGCTATACCGGCACGGCGCAGACAAACCAAGTGCGCGCGACGGATGATATCGATCCAACTCAAGACCGCCTGCCCGGCGGAGCCATGGTGTGCTGGAGCCCGCTCGCCGAACCGGAAAGCGCGATTCATCCCGCCACCGGTGCCGAAGATTTGTGGACGGGACTGCGCAAGGAGAATACTGCACTGTGGGCGGGCTTGAAGGGCGGCATCATCGCACCCGCGGTCGACATGCGCTTCGAGGGCTTCTCCGCCGCAGCCGTGCTGGCGCACTGGACCGCCCGCGGAGCAAATGACGAAGCAATCCGCAAAGGTCCCTGCTTCGCCTGCGAAAAAGCCGGCTATATCGAATTTGCTCCCGAGCCAAGCGAGGCCGTCAAGCGCAGACTCGAAGAACGAATCTCTTTTCTGATCGATGATGCGCCCGCACTCGCGGATCGCATCGATCCGCGCGGGCCGGTCGCCGTGCATGATCTGCACCAGCTCTGGAGCGAGGCCGACGGCGCGATCCGCGCGCTGCGCCCGCTGATTGTTTGCGGCAAGGGACTAACCCGGACGGCGGCGGTCGATATTGTCTTTGAACATTTGCCCGGACGTCTGATCCTGACCCAATTGCTGACCGGCGGCCGCCTGGCGACTCCACCGCAAGCCGATGGGCGCAGGCCCGATCCGGGAGCGGCTCAACTGGTCCTTAATTTGATCAGAAACAATCCACCGAGCCGATAACTATCAACGCTCACTGAATTGAGCGTAAAACCAAAATCCAATCGCGCAACCGAGGTTCCGCTACCTGGCGCGAATTTGGAACCTCAAACGGAAAAGTGCGTCCGAAGCCCGCCGCCCCTAACTGGAGCCGCCCGGCCTCGGGCGGTAAAGGCATTTCAATGACGCAAAATTTCGCGAGTAATTCAGGACTTTTGACCTCTTGGCCTGGTTTGACCTCGAACGGCGTTGCCTTTGCGGAAAATGGAGGTGGTA
>JBMCIU010000221.1:0-3243 GCA_048616755.1 Verrucomicrobiota bacterium | reverse complement strand
ATATTTGTGTCGTCCCGTTGGGACTCCGATTTGCTTGGGAATTCCGGTTTTCGATGGCGCCATCCCATGCCTGCCCCACTAAAAATCATGGGGCGCCAAATTTCGAATCCTGAATTTTGAACTTTGGATGTTGAAGGGAGATTTAGCGGGTGGAGAAGTAGGGTTCCAGGATACCGGGAATTTGGTCGGGTGTGACGTGGCTGTAGAGGTCGTCGCCGATGGTGAGGACCGGGGCAAGTCCGCAGCTGCCGAGGCAGCGAGTGCCTTCCAGGGTAAAGACGCCGTCGGTGGTGGTTTCCCCGAAATCTATGCCGAGTTCGTCCTTCAGGCGTTCGGCCAAGCGTTCGGCGCCGCGGACATAACAGGCAGTTCCGAGGCAGAGATTAATGGTGTGGCGTCCGGGTGGCTGGAGTCGGAAGAAATGGTAGAACGAGGCCACGCCGCTGACTGTGGCGGCGGGAATTTGCATAAGTTGCGCGACGGCGTCCAGTGGGTCCGGTCCCAGGTATCCGAATTCGCGCTGCACTCTGTGAAGCACGGCGATGAGGTGGCTTTCGGGGTGTTCGCGTTGCCGACGCTCGCGAATGAATTCGACGATGTCGGGCGTAAGCGCGTCTTCGGACTGCTGCTGGATTTGTTGCCAGTTGTCGGAGTGGGTTTGACTCATCGGATACCCCGCGGATGTTGCGGTGAGTAGTGGGTGTGCAGGAGTTCGTAGGCTTTTTCGCCACCGGTTTCGCCCAGGAATTCGGTGTATACGGTTTTGAGCGCCGGATTCTGATGGGACCGCCTCAGGTCTTTCGCGCTGTCGATCGCGTAGAGCGCCTGGGCGCGCTTTTCAAGAAGTTTTGGGTCCAGGACTTCGTAGCCGTCGGTGGGATAGGGTTGTCCGCCGCCGCCGATGCACCCGCCGGGGCAGGCCATAATCTCCAGGATGTGGTACTGCTTCGTGCCTTCGACGACTCGGTCGAGGAGGGTTTTGGCGTTGGTGAGTCCATTGGCCACCGCGACGTTGACGGTGTGTTCTCCCAGTTGGAGGGAGGCTTCGCGGAGCCCTTCGACGGCCCGGACTTCTTCGAATTCCAGGCGTGGGTTGAGTTCGCCGGTCAGCGTTTCGGCGGCGGTGCGCAGAGTCGCTTCCATGACTCCGCCGGTAGTGCCAAAGATGTCCCCGGCACCGGTGGCGATTCCGAGAGGAGCGTCGAATTCGCCGTCGGGAAGGCCGGCAAAATCGATACCGTAGCTGCGAATCATCCAAACTAGTTCGCGAGTAGTCAGAACGGCGTCGGTGAAGGGTACTCCCTCTCGGAGATAGTGTTCCGGGCGCCGAATCTCGAACTTTTTCGCCACGCAGGGCATGATGGCGACGGTGATGATGTCTTCCGGGGCTTTGCCGAGTTTGTCCGCGTAATACGTCTTCATCAGCACCGACAGCATGGTCATCGGAGACCGGCACGTGGATGCGCGCGGGATGAGCTGGGGATAGAACTTCTCCATGAAGTTGATCCATCCCGGCGAGCAGGAGGTGATCATGGGAAGATCCCCGGCTTCAAGTCGCTGGAGAAACTCGTGCGATTCTTCGACAATCGTCAGATCCGCGCCCAAGTCGGTGTCAAAGACGGCGTCAAAACCCAGGCGTCGGAGAGCGGTGACCATCTTCCCCGCCGCGGGTGTGCCAACCTCCATTTCTTCGAATCCTTCACAGATGGCAGCCCGGATGGAGGGCGCGGTCTGAACGACGACGGTCTTGTTGGGGTTTGCCAGGGCATCCCAAACGTCGTCGGTATAGCGTTTTTCCAGGAAGGCTGCGGTGGGGCAGGCATTGATGCACTGTCCGCACTGGATGCATACCGAGTCGTCCATGTTTGCCTGGTGGGCGGGCGTGACCACGGTATTGAATCCGCGGCCTTGCTGACTAAGATTGCAGACGCCCTGCACTTCGTCGCACACGCGCACGCATCGTCCGCACAGGATGCATTTTTCGGAGTCCCGGACCACGGAGCGGCTCGAGTCTTCGATGTCGAATTGCTTGCGCTCGCCTTCGAACAAGCGCTCGCGCACACCCATCGAGTAGGCCAGGTTCTGCAGTTCGCAGTGTCCGTCGCGTTCGCAGGTCTGGCAATCCATCGGGTGATTGTCCAGAAGCAACTCGACAATGTCCCGGCGCGCCTGGCGGATTTCCGGGCTGTTGGTTTTGACCTCCATGCCGCTTCGACACTCGACGCTACAGGAGGCCATGTAAAAGGGCATGTCCTTGACCTCGACGATGCATACGCGACAGGAGGCTCGAAGGCTCAAGTCGGGGTGGTAGCATAGGCGCGGAATGCGCACTCCGAGCGTTTCGGCGGCCTGCATGATGGTGGTGCCGGCCGGGACTTGCAGCTCGTTGCCGTCGATGGTTACGTTGACTGTTTGTGGTTCCGCCATGGCGGTTCTCCTGGTTCTACTCGCGTTTGACGGCGTCGAAGCGACAGACTTCGAAGCAGCGTCCGCATTTGATGCAGCGCGTCTGATCGATCACGTGTGGTTTGCGCCGTTCGCCGTCGATGCACTGAACGGGACAGTTTTTTGCGCACAGCGTGCAGCCGACGCATTTTTCCGGATCGATTTCGTAATGAATCAGCGCCGAGCATTTCTTTGCCGGGCAGGTTCGGTCTTTGACGTGTGCGTCGTACTCGTGTCGGAAATGGCGAAGAGTGCTCAGGACGGGGTTTGGCGCGGCGCGGCCCAATCCGCAGAGCGAGGACTTGTGGACGAGGTTGGCCAGCCGCTCCAGTTTGTCCACGTCTTTGGGTGTGCCCTGTCCGCCGGTGATCCGCTCCAGAATCTCGAGCATGCGCCGCGTCCCCTCCCGGCAGGGGGTGCATTTGCCGCACGACTCGTCCTGCGTGAACTGGAGAAAAAACTTGGCTACGTCGACCATGCAGTCCGCTTCATCGAGCACAATCATACCGCCGCTGCCCATGATGGACCCGAGTTGCTGGAGGCTGTCGAAGTCGATGGCCGTATCCAGCATGGATTCAGGGATGCAGCCGCCCGCGGGACCTCCGGTCTGCACGGCTTTGACGAGGTTTCCGCTGTTTGTGCCCCCGCCGACGCCTTCTACGACATCGCGGATGGACGTGCCCATCGGCACCTCGACCAACCCCGTGTTTGCCACCTTGCCAGCCAAGGCAAAGACCTTGGTCCCGCCACTGCGCTCGGTGCCGATCCGCTGAAACCATTGCGGGGAATACAGCAGAA
>JBMCIU010000220.1:0-3299 GCA_048616755.1 Verrucomicrobiota bacterium | reverse complement strand
TATGTCGGGCGTTCAACTTGCGCGACTCTTGAGCCTGCGACACCGAGTTCAGGAGTTCCTGCGTTTTCGCGGCAAATATCTCGGGACGCAAGCAAGGCATTGCCAAATGTTGTCGACGTGTTACATTTCCATCTGATTGGAGACGATCATTGTCTTCCCCATCGGATTCGGAGAGGTGCCGGAGCGGCCGAACGGGGTGGTCTCGAAAACCACTGAGCACGCAAGTGCTCCCAGGGTTCGAATCCCTGCCTCTCCGCCAACCATTTCCCCCCGGGCGTCGAGGGCGCCGTTCTTTACTTAGTACCGGGCGCGCGGTTATCGTTGGCGCAGCCAGAGTTCCAGGATCAGGAGCATGAACAGGGTGTAGCTGTGGTCCGCCCGGTTTTGCTCGTGGTCGTCGAAGAGCTGTTGGAGCCCTTCCGAGCGAACGAGTTCCTGTCGGATGCATTCGCCGTCGAACAAGGCATCCCGCGCGAGGTCGCGCCACTGGTTTCGGAACCATTGAGCCAGTGGAACGCCGAAGCCCATTTTCGAGCGTCCAACGATGCCCGGCGGCAGATAACCCCCAAAGGCGTCGGTGAGAATCCGTTTGCCGCGCCCACCCCGAATCTTCCACGCGTGCGGCAGTGCGAGCGCCAGGTCCGCAACGTTCGGATCGAGAAACGGGCTGCGCACTTCCAAGGCCTGGGCCATCGAGGTTCTGTCGACCTTGACCAGGATGTCGTTGGGCAGGTATGTGCGGATATCGAGTTCCATGATGGCGTCGACAAGCGCGGGGTGTTCGCGGTACTGTTTTTGGAGCGCGCGCTCCGGAATGTCGGGTTGCCCGGAGAGTTCCGGCTCGCGCAGCCGCGGGCCGAGCAGCCGGTCGGACAAACGTTCCGGAAAACGGGAAATCACGGCCAAGTATTGTTCCACGCCTTCCCGGTCGCTGATCTCGACCAGCCGCCGCAAGCGTCCGAGCGCAGTGCGTTCCTCGGTTTTGGGCGGCAGCGCCGCGAGCAGCAGTTTGCGGACTCCGCGGCGCAGGGCGGCGGGCACGACCGTAGACAGGCGCGCCCAGTGCATGACGCGGTAGCGGTCGTAGCCGCCAAACAATTCGTCGGCTCCGTCACCGCTCAAGGCCACTTTCACCTGTCCGCGCGTGAATTCGGCCAGCAAGGCTGCGGGCAACATCGAGGCGTCTCCGAATGGCTCCTCGAAATCGGCCGCAATGCGTTCCAGAAAGGCAAAGTCGTCGGCGCAAACTTCGCGAAAATGATGGTCGGTACCGAGATGCTTTGCGACGCGTTCGGCATGCTTGCGCTCGTCGTATTTAGGCTCGGGGAATCCGATCGAAAACGTGCGGATTTGTCCGGCGCTGCGCTCGGCGGCCAGCGCGCAAATCACGCTGGAGTCGACGCCGCCGGATAGAAACATCCCCACTGGCACGTCGGCGATCAACCGCCGCTCGACTGCCGCGCCCAAGCGCTCCGTCAGCTCCGTGCGCGCCTCCTCGTAGCTGCCGGCGAAGTCCGCTGTCAGCGACGCGACGCCGTACGGTTCGATGTGCAGTTCCCCGTCCCTCCACAGCGCCCGGGACTGCGGCGGAAGTTTGCGCACTCCGCAATAGACCGACTCCGGTCCGGGGATGGCTTGATACACCAGGAACTCGCGGAGCGCCGCGGCATTGAGGTTGGTGTCTACCCACGGGACGGCAGCCAGCGACGCCGGCCCGCTCGCAAACGCGAACTTCGCGCCGTCTACCGCGTAAAACAAGGGCTTCTGCCCGAACCGGTCGCGGGCACAAAAAAGCCTCCGCTCCTTCAGGTGAAGGATTGCGAAGGCGAACATGCCGTTGAGTTGACAAACGCAGTCCGGCCCGAGGTCTTCGTAGAGATGCAGAATTACCTCGGAATCGCTGCGGGTGCGGAAGCTGTGCCCCTTGGATTCCAAGCGGTTGCGGAGTTCGCAAAAGTCGTAGATTTCACCGTTGCAGACCAGCGCCAGGGTGCCGTCCTCGTTGACGATCGGCTGGTGGCCGCCCTCGACGTCGATGATCGACAGCCGTCGGTGAAGCAGTGCGCAGCCGTTTTGGCGCAGCATACCGCCCTCGTCGGGACCGCGCTTGACCAACGGCGCCGACATGCGCTCCAGAAGCGCGTCATCCGTGCTGCCGTTCGGATCAATCAGCCCTGCAATGCCGCACATGGGGGGACTCCGTGATAGTGCTTGACTTTTACGGTCACTTGGGACAAGAAATCACTGGGATCGACCGTGGCACTGGCTTTCCAGCCGGTGCGTGGGCGTGTGGCTGGCACGGAGCGCACGAAACATGGACCGAGAATCATTGCATGGAAGAGGGAATCCGGATTCTCTCCTCTGGAGGGACATTCACAGCTCCGCCTGAAAGGCAGAGCCACGATGGGCAGGTCCGCCCAGCTCCGCCTGAAAGGCAGAGCCACGATGGGTGGGTCTGTGTCCGTCAGATATCCACGTCTTTGTCCAAGCCGTCGACTCCGAACAGATCGCGCTCCTGCAGGGCGCAATCGGCCGTGTAGGCAATATCCTTGTCCTCGTCCTGCATTAGATCGTGGAGCAGCTCGTCGCTGCATTTCGGGTGCACATGGGCCAGGGCTTCGATCGCCGCTATGCGCGTGTCTTTGTCGGCGCCGGGGTTGGCGGCGACCTTGACCAGAGTATCCCCGGCTTTTTTGAGTCTTCGTCGACCTGCGGAGCGCAGGGCTTCGCGTTGGATTTCTTCGTTCTCGTCGTGCAGCGCGCTCAGAATTTGCTCGTCGAAATTTGTCAGGAACCCCATACAGAGCACGGCGGTGGTGCGCCACTGCGGATCCTCCGAATTCCAACAGTCCCGGACCGCTTCAATTTGCCAGTCGGCGGGCCCGCGCACCGCGGCCTCCAGGCAGCGCCTGCGCACCTGTTTCGGGCGGTCGCCTTGGCGATACACTGCTTCAAGGCAGCGCAGTATCTCCTTGCAGTCCTCATGCGTGAGTTCATCCGCGGCATTCGCGAAGTCGTCGCCAAATTCGATATCGTCCCGGTAGATTTCCATGGCGGGTCCCAGTGCGGCGGCGGCTGTAGCGGCCACGTTCGCGTCCCGGTCCTTGCGCACCAGCGTCAGCAAAATGTCTGCGGACTCCGCATCGGTCATTTCGCCTGCGACCTCGCAGGCTAGACGGCGGATTGACGGATCCGAATTGACCAGTCCGTCCAAAACCCATTGCGAGGCTTCCTCGGGCCATTGCCATGGGTCGGCCACGAAAAGTTGATTGAGTTTTTCGGTTAGATTGAACATGTCG
>JBMCIU010000219.1:0-3352 GCA_048616755.1 Verrucomicrobiota bacterium | reverse complement strand
GGAGGGCGAGACTCCTGTCGAGCCGGGCGCGTCGATATTGGAACCCCCGGGTGTCCCTCGGGGGCGATGCGTTTGGCGGTGAAGGAAACCTCGCAGCTATCGTGGCGAAGCCACCCACGCACTTTACTGGTGTTCCATCTTGCCAAGCTGGAGCATGCTTTCCAGATCCTCGACATCCTGCGGGCGATGTTGGCGCACGGCGGCGCGGACTTCGTCGATTTGCCCGACGCCAGCGTAACCGAGCATGCGGCTGATATCGGCGAGGTCTTGGAGACGGCCGGATTCCAGCTTCATTATCACAAGGTAGGGAAGAGCGATGAACGGCGTTGCGGCGGGACCGGCATCGCGCACGGGTTGGTCCAGCGCTTCCCGGATCCACGTTCGCTCGAGAGCAAGCAGGTCTAGGGGGATCCCGTTGGGCAACGACCATGAACTCCCTCCCACGCTGAGGGGCCCCAAATACCGCCAGCCCGACTCCGCAAGTCGTTCTTCGGCGTAGGCAAGGTCGTCGCGGGCGATCAGTACATCCACGTCCAAGGTGTTGCGCGGCGGCATGTAGAGGGCGACCGCGAGCCCCCCTACAACGACATGCCGCACGTCGGCCAGGGGTCCCAAATCCGGTTGGCCGGTATAATGAACCCCTCTATCGCGGACTTCGTCGAGCTGGCTGCCCGAGCCGGGGGCGGTCCGGCGCAGCGCCATGGCTAAAAACCGTTTTTGTTCCTCCGAGTTCATGAGGGATACCGTATCGACAGTTCAAGCCGAATCAAACCGCCGCATTTGGTTTTCGCGCGGTGGCGCGTCTGCTGGAGCGGATTATATTGTCGGCAAGAAATCCATTGTCCATCCACTTTTCTTGGTACCCCATCATGAATGATTTACTTTCCTCTCAAAGCCTTGAGTACCATCGGAGCACCCCGCCGGGCAAGCTTTCGGTGGAACCCTCCAAACCGTGCGAGACCCAGCTGGATCTTTCGCTGGCGTACAGTCCCGGCGTGGCGGCGCCGTGCACGGAAATCGCCCAAAATCCCGAGGATGTGTGGGCGTACACGGGACGGGGCAACAGCATTGCCGTGGTCAGTGACGGCACGGCGGTGTTGGGTTTGGGCAATATTGGCCCTGCGGCGGGGTTGCCGGTGATGGAGGGGAAGGCGGTCCTGTTTAAGCGCTTTGCGGGCATCAACGCAACTCCGATTTGCCTGCAGAATGTGTTCAACGAGGACGGGCGGACCGATCCGGACAAGCTGATCGCGATCACGGCGGCTTTGGCCCCGACGTTTGGCGGTATCAACCTTGAGGATATTGGTGCGCCCGCCTGTTTCGAAGTCGAACAGCGCCTGAAGAAACTGATGCCGATTCCGGTCTTTCACGACGACCAACACGGCACGGCGATCATCTCTCTGGCGGGTATCCTCAATGCGCTGACCTTGGTGGACAAGAAAATCGAGGACATCCGTGTGGTGGTCAACGGCGCCGGCGCGGCGGGCATCGCCTGTTCCGAATTCTATATCAGCGCCGGAGTTCCGCGCGAAAATGTGACGATTTGCGATTCGCGCGGCGTGGTGTACGACGGGCGCGAGGAAGGCATGAGCCCCCAGAAGGAGCAGTTGGCCACGCGAACGCCGGCGCGCAGTTTGGCCGAAGCATTGAAGGGCGCCGACGTCTTTTTGGGGCTGTCGGTCGCCGGCTGCGTCAGTTCGGAGATGGTTCGAAGTATGGCGCGCGATCCAATCATTTTCGCCATGGCAAATCCCGTGCCGGAGATTGATCCGGGCGAGGCGGCAAGGGCGGGAGCGGTCGTGGTCGGCACCGGCCGCAGCGACTATCCGAACCAAGTGAATAACGTGCTCGGCTTTCCCGGTATCTTTCGCGGGGCGCTGGACACTCGCGCCACCACCATCAGCGAAGGCATGAAAGTGGCCGCCGCCGAAGCGCTGGCCGAAGTCGCGCGCGAACCGGTGGAAGGAGAAATCCGCACCGCGCTCGAGGCCGCTTACCCCGAAGATGCCGAGGCGGGGCTTTTCGACGGCGACCCCGCAGTGAAGCGGCAGTATGTTATTCCGAAACCTTTTGATGTGCGCGTTGTCCCAAGAGTGGCGCGGCGAGTGGCCGAGGCGGCCATGTTGGAAAAACTGGCGCGAAAGCCGCTGGTCGACTTGGAAAGCTACGAAAAACAAACCTTCGATTTTATTAACTTATGAGTCATACAAACACGCACGGCACAATTCGTGGAAACGCCGCTCATAGCGCGCGTTCCGGTTCGGACTACATGGTTTGTCCGCGATGCTGGGAGGTTTTGACCCGCTCGGACGTGGAAGGCTTTGGGCACTGCCCCTACTGCGACCACCGATTCGAATTTGACGCGAAAATGGAGGATTTTCTCCTCCAGCCTCTGGTCCGGGAGTGGACCCGCCAGTCGCACGCCTTCCTGGATGATTTGATCTGACCTAAAGCCAGATTATAGTACCAACCTATAAGTGGTTCTTGGAAATTTCTTTTCAAGACATTTTTGGGAGCCGCAAAAGATCTGCATTCCGCAGTACCAACCCAAAAAGCAAAGGAGACTCACATGGCAGTCAAAATCGGAATCAATGGCTTCGGACGAATCGGGCGCAACATCTTTCGGATTGTCGAGAAGCGAGACGACGTCGAAGTCGTGGCGATCAACGATCTGTTCCCCACCAGCGCGCTGGCCCATCTGCTCAAGTACGACTCGATCCTGGGCCGCTTCGACGGCACCGTCGAATGCACCGACGACGCGCTGATCGTCAACGGCCGAAAAATCCAGGTAAGCGCCGAGAAAGATCCCACCTCCCTGGGCTGGGATAAAAAGGGCGCGGAACTCATCGTCGAGTCCACCGGCGTTTTTCGCAGCCGCGACATGATTGAAAAGCACTTGGCCGGCGGCGCCAAAAAGGTTCTGCTCACCGTGCCGTCCAAGAGCCCCGAGGACGTGGATGCAACCATCGTTTTCGGTGTGAACGACGATACGCTGAAGGATAGCGACAAAATCGTCTCGAACGCCTCCTGCACCACGAACTGCCTGGCGCCGGTTGCCAAGGTTCTGAACGACACGTTCGGCATCGAGCGCGGCCTGATGACCACGATCCACTCCTACACCAACGACCAGCAGGTCCTTGACGCCCCCCACAAGGACATGCGTCGCGCCCGCAATGCGGCCACGAACATTATCCCGACGACCACCGGCGCGGCCAAAGCCGTCGGCCTGGTTATTCCGGACCTCAAGGGAAAGCTCAACGGTTGCGCCATGCGCGTGCCGACACCCTGCGGATCGCTGGTTGACTTGGTCGCCGAGCTGAAGACCACCGTCACTGCCGAGCAGGTCAACGCC
>JBMCIU010000218.1:0-3361 GCA_048616755.1 Verrucomicrobiota bacterium | reverse complement strand
TTTTGCAAATGAGGCAGAGCCAAAAATGCCCCCCATTCAGCATGGCCGATGCTGAATTGGGGGGAAGCTGATTCCCTTAGCCCGCGGAGATCACCATTATTCCGATCGAGAACATTCCGTCCCGAACGGCTCCGCATTGTGGCTCTGCCTTTTAGGCGGAGCTATTTTTTTGCTCACGGAGCATTTGGGCCGGATAGTTTACCGGGTTCATGCGGGGTTGGTCGTTTACAGTTTCTGGGTGGTGATGTTTGTCCAGGCGCAGTCCCGCGCACCGGCTGGAAAGCCAGTGCCAAACTCGTTTCCACTAACACCGGCGGAAAGCCTGTGACACGATTTCCGCGAACACCGGACAGTGCCCTTGCCTCCCGGCGAACGAATGGATACATTACCTGTCAGCAAAACGATGTGCGCATCACAACCACAGCGACAAGGAATCAAATAACAATGCCACAAACCCTGACGGAAAAGGTCATGGCCCGAGCGGCAAGCCGCGACCACGTTCAACCCGGTGAAAACGTGTGGGTCAATGTCGACGTTCTCATGACGCATGACGTGTGCGGGCCGGGAACGATCGGCATATTCAAACAGGAGTTCGGCGAGAACGCGCGCGTGTTCGACGCCGACAAAGTGGTCGTCGCCCCCGATCACTACATTTTCACCGAAGACGAGAAGTGTCACCGCAACGTCGATACCTGCCGAGCATTCGCGCGCGAACAAAATCTGCTCCACTTCTACGATCCCGCGGACGAAAGCTATTCCGGAGTCTGTCACATGACACTGGCCCAAAAGGGCCACTGCCGTCCCGGCGAGGTGCTGCTGGGGACCGATTCGCACACCTGTTCGAGCGGCGCCTTTGGCGAGTTCGCCACCGGCATCGGAAATACCGACGCCGCTTTCGCCATGGGCACCGGAAAACTCCTGCTCCGAGTGCCCGAAACGCTCAAATTCGTCTTTGAGGGCGAATTGCCGCCCCACTTAATGGCCAAAGACCTGATCCTGCACGCCATCGGCGAAATTGGCTTCGACGGCGCCACATACTGCGCCATGCAGTTCGAGGGAGACACCATCGCAACCCTCAACATGGACGAACGCATCACCCTGTGCAACATGGCCATCGAAGCAGGCGGCAAAAACGGCATTATCGCACCCGACGACACAACCATCGCCTATGTCCGCGAACGCACCGACAAACCGTTTCAATGCCTCTACGCCGATCCGGATGCAACATACAAAAGCGTTCATACCTTCAAAACACCCGCGCTCGAACCCGTTGTCGCCCTGCCCCATTCGCCCGACAACCGCGCGCTCGTGCGCGAATGCGCCGATTGGACGGTCGACCGCGCATACATCGGCAGCTGCACCGGCGGGAAAATTACCGACTTCCGCGCCGCGGCCCGCATTCTCAAAGGAAACACTGTGGCCGTCGACACCTTCGTGGTCCCCGCCACCGTCGAAATCGACCGCCAGCTCGACACTGAAACCATCGACGGAACCCCCCTGCGCAAAATCTTCGAGGAGGCCGGCTGCCTGCCGCCGGCGCCGCCCTCCTGCGCGGCCTGCCTGGGAGGCCCCGTCGACACCTTCGGACGCGCAAACAACGACGAAGTCGTCGTCAGCACAACCAACCGGAACTTTGTCGGCCGCATGGGTTCCAAGAGCGCATCGGTCATCCTGGCCTCACCGCTGACGGCCGCGGCGTCCGCAATCACCGGACACCTGACCGATCCTCGGGACTTTCTCTAGGCACCGTCAATCAAGAGGCATTATTCAGTCATGGCTTCTCCTGAAATCAAACAGCAAATTTTGGACCACCTGCGCACCAACGCGCGCATCTCGAACGCCGAGATCGCCGAACGGCTGCAGATGACCGAAAGCGATGTCGCCGCCTGTATCAAGGAACTCGAGAACGAGGGCACCATCATGGGCTACAGCGCACTCTGCAACGAGAGCAACCTGCCCGAACGCCCAGTCCGCGCGCTCATCGAAGTCGAAGTCCAACCCGAACGCGAAGGCGGTTTCGACCGCATCGCGCGCCGCATCACCAAATTCCCCGAAGTCAAAGCTCTCAGCCTGCTCTCCGGCAGCTACGATCTGCTGCTGGAAGTCATCGGCCCCTCACTCCACGAGGTGGCCACATTCGTAGCCGAAAAGCTTTCGACCATGGAGGGAATCCGCGCAACCCGAACACACTTTCTGCTGAAGAAATACAAGCAGGCCGGTTTCGTCCTGCACAAGGAAGAGGAACATGAGCGACTCAAAGTCGTCCCCTAACCGTGTCGCCGAACACGTGCGCGCCCTGCCGCGCAGCGGTATCCGCGACTTTTTCGACATTGTCAGCGAGATGGACGACGTCATCTCGCTCGGCATTGGCGAACCTGATTTCGTGACCCCGTGGACCATTCGCGAAGCGACCATCCACGCCCTCGAGCGCGGCTTCTGCAATTACACATCCAATCTTGGCATGATGGATCTGCGCGAGACGATTTGCGCCCATGCGGAGACCTTGTTCAGCACCTCCTACGATCCGACCAATGAGTGCATCATAACCGTCGGCGTCAGCGAAGCCTTGGACCTGGCCCTTCGCGCATTGCTCAATCCCGGCGAGGAAGTGGTGTACCACGAACCATGCTATGTCTCCTATGCCCCATCCATTGCCATGACCCATGCCGTCCCCGTGCCCGTGGTAACCAGCGAAGCCGACCAATTCTGCCTGGATCCGGCGGCCCTCGAGGAAAAAATCACTCCGCGCACGCGAGTGCTGCTGCTAAACTTCCCTTGCAATCCCACCGGCGCAGACCTTTCCGCGGAACAAAAACGCCACATCGCTCAACTGGCGATCGACAACGACCTGATTGTCCTCACCGACGAAATCTACACCGAGCTTACCTACGGCGAACGCTCCGACTGCATCGCCTCCCTGCCCGGCATGCGCGAACGCACCATCATCCTGCACGGATTCAGCAAGTCCTACGCCATGACCGGCTACCGCATCGGCTACGCCTGCGGCCCCTCCGAACTCATCGAGGCAATGATGAAAATTCACCAGTACTCGATGCTCTGCGCCTCCAGCATCGGCCAGGCCGCCGCCCTTGAGGCACTGCGCAACGCCAACGATGAAATGCTGCGCATGAAGCAAGAATATCAGGAGCGCCGCAACGTCATCGTCAAACGCCTCAACAATCTCGGCATGGCTTGCGCCATGCCCAAAGGCGCGTTCTATGTGTTTCCGCGCATCCCAAACCTAGGCATGAGCGCGGACGCGTTCGCTCGCGCATTGCTAAAGGAACAGTCCGTCGCAGTTGTGCCCGGCACCGCGTTTGGACGCTGCGGCGAGGGATTCGTACGCTGCTCCTACGCCACC
>JBMCIU010000217.1:0-3379 GCA_048616755.1 Verrucomicrobiota bacterium | reverse complement strand
CCGACACGGTCCGCATCCTGTCCGGCGTATTCGAGGGCCTTATGACCGGCACCCCCATCATGATGATGGTGACCAACAAGGATGCCCGTTCCCAGGACTATGACGAGATCAAGGACATGTTTCGCCCCGGACACGCCGATTTCACCTACTTCAAGAAATACGGCCTGCGCGACTACCGCGGCAGCGGACGAGCTTCGGGGCGCGAAACCATTGGGCGCGTGGCGGGCGGCGCCGTTGCTCGCCGGATGCTGGCCGCTCGTGGAGTGGAGGTACTGGCCTATACTTGCTATGCAGCGGGGGTTCGCTGCCGCCAGTTCCTTCCCGACGAAATTGAAAACAACTCCGTGCGCGCCTGCGATCCCGAAGCCGCCGTTGAAATCGAGCGCAAAGCCGTCGAGGCGCGCGACAGCGGCAACAGCATCGGCGGAATTGTCGAGTGCCGAATCACGGGGTTGCCGCCGGGACTCGGCGAGCCAGTGTTCGACCGACTGGAAGCGGATCTGGCCAAGGCCGTTTTATCGATCGGCGCCACCAAGGGCATCGAATTCGGAGCGGGTTTCGCCGCTGCGGACATGACCGGCAAGGAGCACAATGATGAAATCTCACCCAACGGATTTCTGAGCAATAATGCCGGCGGTACGCTGGGCGGAATTTCCACCGGCGAAACCGTCCTGTTCCGCACGGTATTCAAGCCGACCTCATCCATTTCCCAACCGCAGCAAACGGTCGACACGCTCAACAATGCTGTAACCTGCCGCACCGAAGGACGGCACGATCCGTGCATTTTTCCCCGCGCCATTCCCGTGGTTGAGGCCATGGCCGCCATCGTTGTCGAAGATCACTTCCAACGCGCCGCAGCCACAACCTGAGCCCTTGCTTATGTATACATTATACGCGATTCAAAACAATCATCCCGCTGTCAATCATAAGGGGGTGACGCGTCCCGGGTCGTCCGGGGCCAGGCGATGTTCGAGCGACTCGCCGTCGAACTGCGCGTAGGCTTCGACGCCGGCGGCTTCGAGCATGGTCGGCGCGATATCGAGCAGACTGACCGGCTGGTCGACGGTTCTGCCCGCATGTTCGTTTGCGGAGCGTTTCATCAGTAGCGGCACGCGTCCCACCTTGGGGTGTCCGTACGCGCCTTTATCCAGGAGCCCCTCCTACAGATTCATCTCGTCGTGGTCGGCGGAGAGCATGACGACGGCATCATCGTACAAACCGCGCGTTTCCAGTGCATCCAGAAACTTGCCCAGCGCCTGGTCGATCACCTCCATCTGGAGCATATTGCCGACGTAGTAGTCCATTGCGGTTTGTTCGTGGAAGTTGTACGCATATTTTCTGTCACTTCGTTATTAACAGGAGCCTGGATTGACCCGGCGAGAGAGTGACTGTGTCCACATATTCGCTGTTTTCTTTCCAGGCGTCGGTCCATGTGCCCGTCAGCTCGAAGTCGTCGAGGGAGATTTTGCTGTCGCCGTCGCCCCAGTTGAACAGGGCCAGCAGATTGCCGCGCCGGGTATTTTCGGAAAACCAGACTGCAGGCGGGGTTTCGATGCGGCCGCGGGGCAGGTCGAGGACGCGCAGGCGACTTTCGGGACGCGAGAGTTCGAGGGCGTGGTTGAGTTTTTGCAACCGGCTTTCGTCGAGCTTGCGCAGGTCCCCGGAGATTTCGAGAGCCATGCCGCTGACGGCGGCGAGGTTGAGCCAGGCCTGCCACTGGTTGTCGTCGAACTGCTCGCTCCAGCCCAGCGAATCGGCGTTCGGCAGGCAGGAGGATTGTTGTAAAAGGGCGACGGTGTTGGCCAGCCATTTGGCGATTTCCTTGATACATTTCCAATCGCCGTGCCCGACATCGACCGCGGCGCGAAAGTAATCAGCCTGCGTCAGGAAGGGTTGGCCGGTGCCGGTGACCACGCACCAGCCGAAGAAGCCGTCCTCGGGCAGATGCCGGCGGAAGATGGCTTCGAGTTCGTGGCGCAGCTCGACGGCGGTCTTGTCGGGAACCCGGTAGCGGATGCGCTTGCAGTTGAAGGCGAAGCTCGAAAAGTCGAGCTTCACGCCTTCGTACCCCCACTCGCCGAAAACCGTTTTACAGACGCGATCGAGGTATTCGCGCACTTCGGGAACGGAGGGATCGAGGATCGCGGTGCCCTTGTAAAAGCGGTCGAACAGCATGGGGGCGCCGGTATCGTCTTGGAGGAACCAGTCCGGGTGGTCCTCGAGCATCGGCGATCCCTGACTGCACCAGAGACCGAGCCAAATGGCCGGGCGCAATCCCTGGGCGCGGATTCTGTCCGCCAATCCTTTGGGGCCGGATGGAAACTTCTCGCGGTTGAAGGGCTCGTCGAGTTTGTAGCACAGATCGATCATCGCGCGCTGATTTTTGGCGTATTCGTGCTGATAGCCGTCGTCGAGCTGGATGAAGTTAACGCTGGGGAAGTGTTTTTTGACGATCGGGATCTGCGCCAGCAGGTCCTTTTCGGTGATGTCCTTGAAGAAATCGTAGTTCCAGGAGCAGTAAATGCGCTGGTCGGAAAGGGGGTTCTTTTCGAGTCGGCGAAAGCAGCCCTCGGCGCGGAGGTGTTCGTAGTAGGCGTCGGTAGCCTGCTGCGGATCATTGGTCGCGACGACGTCGAAGAAGAACGTTTCGCCTTCGAGGGGGTCACCCGGTTGCAGTTCGATGAATGGGAGCCCCGTCGGTTTCTCCTCGATTTCGAACAGCCAGCCGCCGCGCGGATTGAACCCGCGAAACCGAAAGATGGCGTGAAATCGGCGCTGACTGGCCTGGGCGCAGAAAAAGCCTTTGGGCGCGGCTTCGGCGGCAACGAAAAGGCCGGGAAAACCGTTGTCGGAGGACCAGCCTACCTCGACGGTCTGGTTGGTCAGCGGCTCGAAATACGAGTCGCCGAACGTCGTGCCCGCGGCGAACCAGTCGCTGCGGAAGTTCTCGGTGGCGAAATACCGGGGGCGGTCCTCGCGGGGGAATGCCAGCGAGTACCCGGGATCGAGGGGGTATGTCCAGCGAATGCCTGCGATGCGCAGGGGGTAGTCGCCGGTGTTGACGATTTTGGCGCCGGCCGCCAAACGGTCGGGGCCGAGATTGTGCGTGTTCGCGCTTACACGAATGGGGGGCGGGTTGCCGGTTGGCGTCGTCTCCGCGAGAATGGCCCGAGGTGTAAGTCGGCAAATGCCAACCTGACGATCGCTGTCGCAACACGTTACTGAGTCTGGGGGAGTGTGTTTCATCTTTTCCAAGATGTCCTTGTTTGTCCTAGTTTTGGATTGTGGCAGAATCTTTTATAACAAAAATATTATGCCTTTAAATAATGAGTCCACTCTAAAAACCCCCTTTGCGCAAGCCGCGCCATAACGCTAGCGA
>JBMCIU010000216.1:0-3417 GCA_048616755.1 Verrucomicrobiota bacterium | reverse complement strand
GACACAGAGAGGCTACTGACCGGGACGCGAATGTGCGAAAGCTCCAGAACACACTGCTTGGACCGGGGCGGCATTCGTGCCTGGATCCGGGGCAGATGGCGGGAGAAGTGTGGGAGGAACAATAAAAGTGCCGGTCCAATCGTGAATTTGGACCGGCACCGTTTGTAACCAGTGCTATCAGCCGAGCGGAAAACGCGGATTAGTCTTTGGCAACTTCCGTCACTTCGTTGCCTGCGGCAATCCAAGCTTCGATTCCGTCGGGATACTTGATCACATTGGTGTACCCATGTTTTTGCAGGTGATGCGCCAAGTGGGTGCTGGCCGGGCATTGCGGGTTGCTGCAGTAGGCGATAACCAAGGTGTCCTTGTTCGGGACGACATCCTTGATTTGCTCTTTGGAGCTGTCGGCCGTGAGCTGAACCGCACCCGGAAGGCGTTTGCCGTCGTCGTACTTGTCGCTGCGAGCGTCGAGTACAACAATGTCATCGCTGGTGTCCAGCAAAACCTTCAAGGCCGCCGTGCCGATCGTGGCAAGTTCCTGCTTCTCGCCTTTGCTTTTACTCATCTCCTTTGCCTTGTCTGTATCCGCGCGGCATTCATCGCCAGAGCATTTCACTTTCGTCCCGCGGTCTTTGCCGTGGGAATGCTTTTGCCCGTCATCCTTGCAGTTGCCGCTCCCGGCATACGCTTGGGCGCCTACAAGTGCCAGAGCTGTGATCGCCAGTAGTAGTACATTCTTCATCGTTTTCTCCTTCTTGATTTTTAGTTGCGAAACGATTTCGTGAGTTGTATGGGTATCCGCTTAGCGGGAATTTTCAGTATCAGTACCTATTACTAACTACTGGGTTCGACACGACTCTTTCGCCAATGTTGCACGGTCTGGTAAGGGGTACGCGAAATCGATCAGAATCGAACGGAGGCGGTGACGCCGATATTGCGTCCGACACCGTCGGCGCCGCTGCCCGGTTCGCGGTAGGTTTTGTCGGCAATGTTCTCCACGAACAGCCCGATGCGATGCTTGCCGTCGTCGCTTTGCCAGCCGCCCATGATGTCGACCACGCCATAGCCGGGCATACTGCCGTCGGGGTTGCCCGGGACGGTTTGGCGGATGTCGCCGGCATCTCCGTCGGTTGGATCGTCGGGATCGCCTTCTTCCACATCGTCGTAGTCGTCGTGCCAGCGGAGCTGCATGAGTCCCCACCAGTTGCGGTCGTGTTCATATTTCAGACCGAGCCGTCCGTACATGCGGTTGGCGCGCGAGATGTTGTCTTCGATGACCCCACTGGTGCGGGGAACGTCTTTGGTGGCGTTCACGAGGGAGACAGAGCCGACGAGGGCCAGGCGCTGTACATTGCTCAAGTTGACGCCGTAGTCCCACGCGGACTCGAAGCCGCTGAGTTCGGCGCCTTCGACGTTTTTAAATTCCGGTTCTTTCATTGAGAAGTCTCGCTGAATCAGGTCGTCTATATCGGTTACGAAGGTGGTGACCGCCAATGAATTGCGGTTTTTTCGCCACTTCCATCCGGCTTCGCCGGTATAGCTGATTTCGGGGTCGAGTCCGGTGCTTCCCCGTGCGTAATTGCCGCTGGATCCGCGATCCACGAGACCGCCCAAATTCTTCAGGTTCGGGGCGCGAAAACCCTTGGATACGCCGGCGAAGAGTCGGTGATGATCGGTTATTTCCCACATGCCTCGAATGCTGCCGGTGATGTCGTCGACATCCCCGTCCACGTCGTCGAACGACCAGTCGTAGCGGCTGTACCGCGCGCCCGCCAAAAGGCTAACGGAGTCCGTGATCTGCCAGTCGTCCTGGATGAAAAATCCCAGCGTTGTGTATTCGCCGCCGTCGGGTACGGATGTTTTATTCGTCCAGTCCGCGGGGTCGTGGGGCGCGAGGTTGTCGAGATTGGTATCGCCGTCCGGCGTGCGGAGTTCGCGATAGCTGTTGTCGGTTGTTTCGTGGATGAAGGTTCCGCCCCAGGTCAGTTCATGGCGGTCGTCGGCGCCCAGCAGCGTCGTAGCCTGCAGGTCGAGTCCGAAGGCGTCCAGCGTATCATCGTATTCGCGGAACCGGATATGTTCATCGCCCGTTCCCATGTCGCCGATGGACGAGCGGAACTGCTCCTCGCCGAACTGGTGCCACCAAAACGTGGTCTGGAGGCGGTCTACAACTTCACCGCCAATGTCCCAATTGTCGCGCAGGTGAATATAGCTAAATTCCTGCGGGTCAAAGAAGCGATACAGCCGATCCTCTTTTCCGGAGTTGGCGTAATAGCCGTCCGGGCGCGGGGCGTCGAGTTGACGGGTGTGGCCCGCGTCGAACTCCAGCACATGGTCGGCCAGGCCGAAGTAGGCCAGGCGCAACCCGCCGGCGAACTCTTCATAGCCAGTGTTGGGAATTTCATCGTCGTCGCCGGTATTCGGGCCGAACACGCGGTCCTTGTAGTCTTTGCCGCCAACGCGATCATGGTAGTCGCTACCGGAAAATTCGACGGAGTACGCCCAGTCCCCGCTGGTGCCGTCGAGGCCGAGCTCGAGGGTTCCGCCGTTGCCGGTGTCGGCGCGGAAATCAATCCAGGGGGAGGCTTCCTTGTCGACCCCCCGACCCGCCGGATCCAAGGAGAAATCCAGTGCGCCAGTCAATCCGTCCGAGCCGTTTACGGTTGAGGACGAGCCGAGAATGGCGTCTACCGAGCCGAGGCTGAGGCTTGGGACAAGCGCTGAGTACTGATTTGGTCCGGGGCGCATCATGGCATGGCTGAGGCGGACGCCGTCGAGCATCAGCAGCGTCTGTTCGCCGGTCAGGCCGCGGATGTAGGGGCTTGCCTGATTCGGGGCGGTGCGCTGGACAAAAACCCCCGGTCCGTAGTTGAGCCTGTCCAGCGCCGTGCGCCCGATGCGAAGATCGAGGTCCTCGTTCGACGCGCGATAGAAGGCGTAGGGTTGCGCAAACGGTTCTTCGGCAAGTCGCGTGCCCGTCACCACAATAGTGGGCAGGGCGTCCTGTTCTGTGGTCGCTTCGGAATGGGCGTTCTCCTGTTGTGCGCGTGCATGACCGGCGAGCGCCAATGCCGCAATTGCGCCTTTCGCCATTCGGGGTAATGCCCTGCTAAAAAGAGTGTTGTCCATGTCGTCCTAATCTCCATTTTGGTGGTGTCCGTGAACTGCTTTGCCGAATCGGCAGACAGACTGAGCCGTTGGCCGCCAAGGCCGGTAGTAAGCATAGTCTGTCGGCATGCCAAGCCGGCGCAAAGCTTGAATGCGGCGGCTTAGCAGAAACGATGCCATAAGTCTCCAGGCAGAAAACAAGCGGTCCAAATGCAAGGTAAAGCAATAAATCGCACCTTGATTGCACCATTTCCGTGCACGCCTTGACGAAAAACAGGGCGATGATCCCTAAACTAGTTAAATAAAAAA
>JBMCIU010000215.1:0-3427 GCA_048616755.1 Verrucomicrobiota bacterium | reverse complement strand
ACAACGGCCGTATAACAAAAGTAGAGGCCGGTGCCACAACGGCCGTATAACAAAAGTAGAGGCCGGCGCCACAACGGCCGTTTTCGGGCGCGGAGGCCGCGCCCCGTACAATAATTTGCGACGTTCGCAATCTGAACACTGGAAAACGGAACCCCCCCACTGGAGGTCAACAATGAATATGACAAATATGCCGGAAATCACCATGGGTCTGGTCGGCGTAAGCCGAGACTGCTTCCCCGTCGAGCTTACCAAGAAGCGCCTTGCCAAGGTCGTTGAGGAGTGTCGCAAGCTCAATCTAAATGTTGTTCCGTGCAGCACGGTGATCGAGTCCGAGACCGACGCCATGGCCGCTGTGGATGAGATGGCCGAGGCGGGCGTAGACGCCTGCGCGGTGTATTTGGGCAATTTCGGTCCCGAGGGTCCGACGACCATTTTTGCCGAGACGCTCAATGTTCCGTTCATGCTTTGCGCCGCCGCGGAGGAATCCGGGAAGGATTTGATCAACGGCCGTGGTGACGCGTTTTGCGGCATGCTCAGCGCCAGTCTCAACACCAAGCTCCGCGATCTCACGCCGCACATTCCGGCCAAACCGGTCGGGCTGCCGGAGCACACGGCCCAAAACATCGCTCACTTCATTGACGTAGCGCGCGTAGTCGTAGCGCTGAACAGTCTCAAGGTGTTTTCTTTTGGCCCGCGTCCGCAGGATTTTTACGCGTGCAACGCGCCGATCAAACCGCTCTACGATCTTGGTTTGGAGGTTATGGAGAACTCCGAGTTGGACATGTTCCTGCTCTACAAGGACGCCGCCAACAAGGCCTCCGAGATTGACGCCATCGTGTCCGACATGCAAAAAGAGCTGGGCGAGGGCAATACGCGCCCCGACAAACTTCGTCAGCTGGCTCAATTCGAAGTGGCGCTCACCGGTTTTCTTGAGGAGAACCTTGGCTCGCGCGAATATGCGGTGTACGCCAACAAGTGCTGGCCCGCCTTCGAGTCCGCCTTTGGTTTTGTGCCCTGCTACGTCAATAGCCGCTTGGCCGCGCGCGGGATTCCCGCCGCCTGCGAGGTTGATATGTACGGCGCGGTGTCCGAATACATCGTTCAATGCGCGGGGCAGTATCCCGTGACGATTCTGGACGTCAACAACACCGTTCCCGACGACATCGAAATCGCGGATCTCAAGGGCGCCACTCGCGACGACCTGTTTATGGGCTTCCATTGCGGCAATACCGCCACCTGCCTGCTCTGCGGAACTCCCTGCATGAAGTATCAGCTCATCATGAACCGGCTCATGGAGGATCCCAACAGCGAACCGGACATCACAGCGGGGACGCTCGAGGGTACGCTTTGCCCCGGACCAACCACCGTCTTCCGCCTGCAGCCGGATTTGGAGTTCGAGGGCGTCATGGCCTACCTGGCCGAGGGGCACATTTTGGACGCCGATCCCGCGTCCTTCGGCTCGATCGGGATTTTTGGCATCCCGAATTTTGCGCGCTTCTATCGCCATACTCTGTTGGAACGCGGGTTCCCGCACCATGCGGCCATCGGCTTCCGACATGTGGCACGGATTGTCTACGATGCTATGGCGCTGCTGGGCGTGCCCGATTTGTCTACCCCCCGCCCCCCAAATGATCTGTACCCGACCGAGAATCCCTTTTAGTCCGCGCTGAGTTCCTCAGCGCGGAACGGAAAAACGGAAAGACGGAAAGACGGGAAAACGGAAAGAACTCCCAACTCAGAACTCAGAACTCAGAACTCAGAACTCGGAACTCAGAACTCCCTATGTCACATTACGCACTTGGACTCGACTTCGGAACTAACTCCTGCCGCTCAGTCATCGTCGATTTGGCCGACGGTACAGAAGTGGCCACGCACGTATTTGACTATCCGACCGGTGAAGCTGGGATTCTCACTGATCCGAAGGACCCGAACCAGGCTCGACAGCACCCGCGCGACTATGTAAACGGGGTGGAAACCATTATCACCAAGGCCGTTGAAAAAGCGCGCTCGGTCGACTCCGAGTTCAGTCCCGAAGCCGTTGTCGGGATAGGCGTGGACACCACCGGCAGTACCCCCATGCCCGTGACCGAGGATGGCACTCCCCTGGCTTTGCTTCCCGAGTTTGAGGACAACCCCAACGCCATGGCCTGGCTCTGGAAGGACCACACCGCCCACGCCGAAGCAGCCCAAATTACCGAATTGGCCGCCGAAACGCGACCGCAATACTTGGCCAAATGTGGCGGCACCTACTCCTCCGAGTGGTTCTGGAGCAAGATTCTGCACGCCAAGCGCGTTGCGCCCGAGGTTTTTGAGGCCGCTCATTCCTGGGTTGAGTATTGCGATTGGATTCCCGCGCTCCTGGCCGGCAATACCCGCCCCGCGGAGATCGCACGCTCCATCTGCGCGGCTGGTCACAAGGCCATGTTCTCCGATCTGTGGGGGGGGCTGCCCGACAAGGAATTCCTCGCCGCCCTCGATCCCGCTCTGGCCGACCTGCGCGACCGGCTCTACGATCACGCCGTGTCCTCCGATCATTCTGCCGGTACCCTCTGCCGAGAATGGGCGGACAAACTTGGGCTCAAACCCGGTATCGCCATCGCTGTTGGTGCGTTTGACGCTCATATGGGGGCGGTCGGCGCAGGCATCGGCGAGGGAACCCTGGTAAAAATCCTCGGTACCAGTACCTGCGACACCCTGGTTCGACGCGACGATGCCGACCTGGCCGACATCCCCGGCGTCTGCGGAATTGTCGACGGCTCGATACTGCCCGGATACTACGCCATCGAAGCAGGCCAATCCGCCGTCGGCGACATTTTTTTGTGGTTCGTCAACAACTTGGTTCCCGAATCCTACGGCGCCACCCAACGCGAGCGCTTTGTCGCCTTGGATAAATCCGCCGCCGATCTCAAACCCGGTGAAAGCGGTCTGCTGGCGCTGGACTGGAACAACGGCAACCGCACCATCCTGGTCGATCCAATGCTTAGCGGCCTCATGCTTGGCCAAACTCTCCACACCACCGCGCACGAGATGTATCGCGCCCTCATTGAGGCAACCGCATTCGGAGCCCACACGATCATTCGACGCATCCAGGAGTACGGCATCGACGTCAACGAGATTATTAATTGCGGCGGGCTGGCCGTAAAAAGTCCCCTGTTGATGCAAATCTACGCGGACATCACGGGCTGTCCCATGAAGGTGGCCAAGAGTGATCAGACCTGTGCTGTCGGAGCCGCCATCTTCGGGGCGGTCGCAGCCGGTCCGGAAAAGGGCGGATTCGCTACCGTAGAAGACGCTCAGGACGCTGTGGCCGGCGTGCGCGACACCGTCTACACGCCCAACCCCGACGCGCAGGCTGTCTATGCCGATCTCTATGACCTCTACCGGACCCTTCATGACGCGTTTGGCACCGCCGAATGGAGCGGTTCGC
>JBMCIU010000214.1:0-3433 GCA_048616755.1 Verrucomicrobiota bacterium | reverse complement strand
GGATCGGCGACCTGTTTTTGCGCTATCCGAAGCTTCTGACTGGCCGCCAATACTGGGCCATCAGCCCGGCCGGCGAGCTGTCCAGTAAGGGTCACGATGCCGTACCGGTCGGGTTTCTCGATGATGCCGAGTATTTCGGCGCGCGGCGGCGCGGAATCGTCGAGCGTGTCATGGCGGCGCCGCCCGAGGTCCGGCAGATTCCGGGCATGGCGGCAAACCAGTACGTGACACTGCTTTTTCTGTTGCGGACGAAGTCGCTGCGGTTGATCTCGGTCTGGCATCCGTCATTCCTTTTGCTGCTGATCGAGGCGCTGCAAAGCGATTGGGCGCGCTTGGTGACGGATATCGGCATCGGCGGTATTCACCCGGATGTCGAGATGCCCCGTGAACTGCGCAAACGACTCTCCCGGCGCCTGCCGCCGATGCCGCGCCGGCATCGGGAGTTGTTGCGCTATCAGTCGGACGACCCGGAACTGTGTCGCAAAGTATGGCCGGGCCCGGTCGTGATCAGTTGCTGGTGCGACGGCGCGGCGAAGCGGAATGTTGAGCGAATCGAGGAGATCTTTCCGCATGCCGCGATCCAACCCAAGGGGCTTATGGCCACCGAAGGGGTCGTGAGCATCCCGTATCGGAACGGCGACGGGCACGTTTGTGCCGCGGCATCCCATATCCTCGAGTTCGAGGATGAATTCGGGGCGATCCACCCCCTCTGGGAGATCGAACCCGGGAAAGTCTACCAAGTGCTTCTCACGACAGCCGGAGGGCATTATCGTTACCGTCTCGGCGATCGGGTCGAGGCGACCGGGTATCTCAAGAACACGCCGTGCATCCGTTTTTTGGGCCGGGCAGGCATCGTCTCGGATTGGGTGGGCGAAAAAATTCATGTCGAGCATGTCGAGAACATCCTGGCCGAGTTGCGGACCGAATATTCCCTGGATGATCGTCTGGCTGTATTGGCGCCGTCGGCCCCCGGCGGCACGCCCCGCTACACGCTGTTTCTCGAACAGAACGGCGGTGAGCCGGCGGAAACCGAAGGGCTTGCAATGGCCCTGGAGAAGCGTCTCTGCGACAATTTCCACTACCAATACGCCCGATCGCTTGGGCAGCTCAGAGAGGTGGCTGTCGTCCCGGTACCGCAGGGAGCAAAACGCCGGTACCGTGAGCGAATGATCAAGCGCGGCGCCCTGGCTGGAACCGTCAAGTTCCCGGCGCTGTGCAAAGACCCGAGGGACGTTGAGGCGGCGCTGATGCAAAACGGCTCACGGAATGGCGATAACCCAAAAAAAATAAAATGGAAGCACAGCCATCCCATTTGAATTTTGAATCCTGAACACCGAACACTGAAACCACGTTAAGTCACAGGAGATTGTTTGCATCCCGCAACACCCCTGCTAACTTCCTTCCGTTGTCCGAAAGCAATTTCCCATGACTATTTAGTATGACTATAAAAGCAATTTCCTATGACTTAAATGGCACCGTTGAATCTTCCTGGAAATCAAGGATTCTGAACTCAGACAGCGCTCAATTCACGGCGCAAACTGGAGGGCCTGATCCGTCGGTTCCCGGAACACGACAATGAGCCGATCTACACGCCTGCCCCGCTGCAGGACTGGGATCTGCCGGTGACGGTGGAGAGTATTGTTTGGAAGAAAGGAAGACCGAATGAAATCAACCGATCTTCGCCTTGAAAAAGGCATGCAGTTCAATGAATCGGTCCCAACGCGCGACACCGCGACCTCGCGACCGACGCGCCAGTTGTCGAGCCGCGGGTTTTTAAACAACACACCGACCTATCACTACGGCACGGCATTCACTAGCGACAGCCGGTACCTGGTATTCACCACCTGCCGGTTGGGGCAGTCCGCACTCATTCGAGCCGAACTGGAAACGGGGGAACTTACCATCCTGAAATCGCTGCCGGGATTCGGGGGCTGGAAAGGGGGCAACCCGGCCGAGGTATTTGGAGGCGGCGGCGGGTTCCTCTCAACTCGCGTCGCATTGGCCGCGGCGTCCGGCTGGGTCCTGGCAGCTACGCAAAGTCAACTTCTCGCCGTGCATGTTGAAACCCTGGAAGAACGCGTGCTGATCGAAAACCTCGGGGATGACCAGGTCTTCGGCGTGCCCGCCGGGAATTGTGACGGCAAAAAAGCCTACGTGCCGATTTCCCCCGAGCACCCGGATGTGGTGGCCGGCAATCTGCAACCGGAACGCTCGTGCGATCAGGCGCTCATGGACGAATTCGGCGGGCGTCCGACGACCATCCTCGAGATCGATATCGAAACGGGGCAGTGCCGCGACGCCCATCACGAAGAAGTCGGGGGTACGTCCCACGTGCTGCCGAACCCCTCGGACCCGGATCTGATCATGTTCGATATCGATCTGCCGCCGACATTCGCGTACTACGGCGACAACTGCCAATCCCCACGCGCTCACATTCTACGGATGTCGACCGGCGAGAAAACACCCTTGCGCCCCGCCAACGCACATCAGTTCCAGAGTCACACCAACTGGAACCACACCGGCGACCGCGTCTACTACCACGGGCCGGCCAGGGAAGACCACGAGCAGCCGGTTTACATGGGCGGGCGCATCGGTGAAATGTTCGTGGGCGCATCGAATCTGCAGGGCGAGAGCATTTGGGAAATCAACATGCCGGAATATTTCTACGGGCACGTGTCGACGCACGCGACCGAAGAAGCCATTGTCAGCGACGCCCTCGTGTCTTCCGACCTGGTCACGGCAATTCATTACCAAGATCTCGACCGCAACGGCTGCCCGCGCATTGAAATCCTCGCCCGCCACAACACCGACTGGCAGGCGATGGGCGGCCAGCACCCGCACCCCCACTGCCACATGTCTCCCGACGGCCGCTGGCTTTCCTACAACCGCGCCGCCAAAGGCCGCACGGATGTCTACGTCGTGGAGCTGTAGTCCAATCTCGCCCGGAAAAAACCGCTTAAACCACGGTTGCACACCGATAATCAGAATTTGCGAAACTCAACAAAGGAAAAATCCATGCGAAAAGAACTCGAACTCAACCCCAAATACATTCTCCTCGAAGGTCTGACCGGCGTGGCGGCTTGGCGGGACGGCGGCGATATTCTGTTGCGCCTGCTGTCATCCGACAAAGCCCAATTCGGACTGCCGCGCGGTTATGCGCACGACCAATCTTTGGCGGCGGCGTTTCAGTTGCGCCCGAATATCGAAGGCGACGAACCGTTCGACGGCCGGCGCTGGCAGTCGATTTGCTTTGGCACAGAATTGGAGGCCGCAACAAGCTGGCGCATCCGGGTCCGTTTCATGGCTGCAGGCTGGGCGCCCTCGCATACGGAGTGGTGGCAGGAACTCGAGGTGCCGGCCGGAACGAATGAGATCGAAGTCGATATGTCCGATTTCGTAATGTGCATGGACAGCGGCACACTTTCAGCCATCC
>JBMCIU010000213.1:0-3434 GCA_048616755.1 Verrucomicrobiota bacterium | reverse complement strand
GGCCCTGCAAGAGTGGCTGAAGCCCCACATCGCCGCGGCCGCCTACATGCATACAAACGATCCCGACCACGAGCACGAGCACGAGCACAAAGGACACAAGCACGAATGAATGCCGCCCGATCAGGACATGCCTTCACAATGATCGAGTTGCTGATCGTCATCGGCCTGCTCGGGGCGCTGGCGACCCTCATGCTGCCGAGCCTCAAGGTGACCCGCACCGAAGCGATGGACCCCATCGTCCACAAGGAAATGCAGGACATCCGCCTGGCTTTCCAGCGCTTCTACCAGGATGTCATACCGAACGACAGCGAACTGGATGCTTTTCGCAAATACGGCCTGGCGCCGCTGATGGTTACCGATGTCAATGGCATTCAGTTCCTCGAAGAATCCAAGCGTGAATGGGACGACGACCGTCAGCGCGGCTGGCGCGGGCCGTATCTCGACCCGGAAGGGACGCGAACGCTTTCTGGCGTCGACGACGTACCGGTCATTCTCGACCCGTATTCCGACGAATCGGATGACGAGCATTTCTACCGCGTGCTTTGTCCCGGCTCGACGGGAAACTGGGACTACGACAATCTCGGGCTGGTGTTCATCGGCACCGACGATGCCGATCAGCTCGACACGACGCCCCGAACCTCGCCGGATACATCGAAAAGCGAGTGGGCGGATATCTATTTCGACCGCAGCGCGGATACGACGGAAATCATTAAGAAACTGGTGATTGACCATGAATAGAAGACACCCCATGACCCTGATCGAACTGCTGATCGTGCTGGCGCTGCTCGGCGGGCTGGCAACGCTGGCGCTGACCGGCGTCGGCGAGATGTCCGCCCGCAACCGGGCGGACATCACCCGCCAACGCCTCGACCTCATTCGCACCGCCGTGGTCGGCGATGGGGTTGCCGCTGGCCGGTTCATCGCCGATCTGGGGCGGCTTCCCATGGTGCAGGACTCCGCGGAGGGATTGACTCTTGATGAACTGTGGAATGAACCGAGCGGGATTGCCTATGGTTCAGCTTCAACAAGTCCGTCCTGGCCGGATTCGCTTCCCGGTCTGCCCGAAGACGTCGAACTGGGCTGCGGCTGGAACGGCCCGTACGTCATGCTCGGAAAAGACAAGCTTTTCGACGGTTTCGGCAACGATTTTCTGATTGCGAACATCGCAAATCCAGCGGTGGAGGCGGACTGGGACGAGCCCTCGGCGACATCCGTCGGCGACACGGTTCATGGTGTGCTTTCGCGGGGGTTGGAGGATGCCTACGGTGACAGCGGCTGGGCGGAACAGGACCGGTCGGTCGTCTTCGGCGATCTCATGCCGGAAACCTCGTTGACGGTAACGATCAAGGTGCGCGATGCCCGCAGTGATCCAATTATCTGGACCGCACCCGTGAATACGCAGGTATGGAATGCGACGGACGAGTACGAAGCCGGCGACCTCGTCGCGAATAGCGCGCTCACCGAAGTGTTTCGCTGCAAAACGGACGACGTCAGTGGTGAGCCCGAGCCCACGCCGCCCGGAAACGCCGATTGGGAATATCTCAATACGATTGACGAATGCGGGCACGCTTTGAACCGGCTGCGCGTGGCGCTGTTCGTCCCGGATGTCGGACAGAGCGGCAAAAGCGTTGATTGGGAAACTGATTGGAACTTTGCGGCGGAAACCACGTTGACGGGGCTCACGCCCGGAGTCCGCAAGCTCTACGTGTACGGCTTTCTCGAGGGCGGCGCCGGCAACACCGCCAACGTTCGCGCTTTGGGCGCGGAACCGCAGGCCATCGAACTCAAGCCCGGCGCGAATTTCGTGACGGTGTACCTGACGGAAGAACTGAACTAACGGAGAGATCCGACCGATCCGTCGGATCCGACAGAAGAGAAAAGAAGACCATGCTGACTCACCGCAAACTCACCGCCATTCTTTTGCACGACGGCCTGGTTTGGCATGCGGTCGTGTTGCATCGCACAAGCTCGGGCTGGGCGGTGGAGGGCGTGCGCGAAACGCCGGGGCGAAACGCCAATCGGCTGCCGGAGGATCTGCTTGAATTTGTCGGCGCCGCGCGCGCTCGTCGTCTGCGCGTTCTCTGTTGCTCCGAGGTGCAGTCGATACAATTCCAGATACCGCCGGACATTGAACCCGAGGAATTGCAGACGGCGGTCCGGTTCGAGTACGAACACGAGGTCGGCGCGAATGCCGGCGGCGACGCACAGCGGCTGGCTGTCGTCGCTTTGGAGGCTCTCGATTTCGGCGGCGAGAGCGGGACGGTGCTGACGAGTCCGCACAGCGAAAACACGCTGAAGCATCACGCTCACGCCGCCGAACGCGTCGGCTTGCGGTTCGACGGCGCCGGTTCGCTCGAACTGGCCGTCCTCGCCTGGGTTTGCGGGGTCCGCAAGAATGACATGCGCCTGCTGGTGCTCGAAGAAAGTTCGGCGTTCTATGTTGCCCCCGGGATTGGCGAGTTGCCGTTTACGGTTGCGAAGCTCGCGATCGGCACGCAACCCGACCGGGATGCTGAGCGCGAGCGCGAGCGTCTCGAGCGCGCCGCCCGGCGGCTGGCCGCGCAGAACGATGTGCCGGTCACGGTCTTGTCGTGTTCGCCGGTCACGGAACAGCTCCAGGAACGCCTGGCGCCGCTGTTCGCGAACGCCGAATCGGTCGAATGGCACGCGCTGGCGGATGTGGTTGCGGACATCGCGAAGACTGCCGCCGCCACCTCGCATCCCGGACTGCCGGAGGGGCCGTGCCCGCTGGTCGGACCGAGCCCCCCGCCGCGGGATCCGCATCGCTGGGGGACCTGGGGGTTTTTTGCGATCATACTGATGACAGTGCTGGGCAGTTTCCTGCATTGGCGCGATTTGTCGGCCGAAGAGCAGCGCCTTGTCTCTCAAAAAGAGGCCTGGGAGGAACTCCAACAGGAGCGGGAAAACGCGGAATCGCAAAAACAACGCCTGCGCGAGCGGCGGGATGAAGAAATCGCCAGGCAGCGCGCCCTCGCCGGCACGCGCATTCTGCCCGCCGGATTCCTGGGGATCCTCGACACCCTTGCCGCCGCCATGCCGGCCTACACGCGCATCCAGCACATCGCCAAGGACAACGACGCCCGCGGCCTGGAATTGACCGGCTATACCGCCTGGCAGGAGGGGTTGACCCGATTGAACCGCGCCCTCAACAACACGCTGAAGACGGAGGGGCTGATGACGCAGCTTGAAATTCTCGAACGCACGGAAAACGAAGGACGGGAACTGAAGTTCACGCTGAAAGTCGTCCAAGGCGAGGTGTCCCCATGATCCGGATGCTGCGCAGAACTCTTCGACAATGGAAATCCGAAATTCTCGGTTTTTGGGGGCGTTTCTCCGCCTTCTACCGGATCGTTTTCGGCATCGTGCTGGCGATGGGGATCGTGTACGGCGCGCGCAGGCAGGTGCTGGACGAC
>JBMCIU010000212.1:0-3444 GCA_048616755.1 Verrucomicrobiota bacterium | reverse complement strand
ACCGTTTGGGCGCTGGGTTTGACTTAGTTCCGAACCATTACGGCTCACGCAGCCCGTTGGGGGCGTTAAGCCAAACCCTCCCAATTGTACCACCTCCATTTTCCGCAAAGGCAACGCAGTTCGAGGTCAAACCACGCCAAGAGATCAAGAGTTCTGAATTTATTGCTGATGTTCAGAGATTTGAAGACTTCGGGGTGTTCCAATTGCCATCCGGCGGGGTCGAGGTCGGGCTGGGGCATGTCGAATGCATTTTCTTTGCAGATGTGGGCAAATTCCTTTGACGATCCACTCCCAGTGGGGAAGTGGCATGGTCATGTCTTCCACGCGCGGTTATTGATTGACATAATTGGTGGTTGGACTATATTAATTATACCAACCAAGGAGCGTCTTATGCAAACTGTAACCGCAATGGAATTTCGCCGTCACCTAGGGGCCTACTTGGACGAGGTTCGGTTGAAATCGGAAACGGTAATCCTCGAACGGGCGGGCAAGCCTGTCGCCATGCTGACACCTGTACGTCAGGGCAAGGCCGTGTCCGCTTCCGCTTCACGTCAATTGCGTGCTGTTCGGGAACTGTCCGGGATTCATCGGGAGTCGGAACGTTCCCGCGACATCGACAACTGGCTTGCGAACGAACGCAATGACTGGGGGTGACTGCACGATGCGAGTTTTTATCGATACTGCTCCTTTTAATGGCACAACAGGAATCTTTATGGCTATTTGTGGCTTGAAAGGCCTTGATAATTAATAGCCTGGGACAACGCTCCCGGCTGTGGAACAGTACACAACGGCGCTCTGAAGGGGCACGACAAGACCTCGTCAACGCTGGAATTATGGTACGTTTTCAGCTTCCCGGGGCGCTGCCCAGGCTATAATTGTATCTTGGAGCTGCAAGGGAATTTGCGAGAAGAAGGAATGTGCTGGCTGTCCAGGTATACGCTTTGTCGCAGAGTGGATTGCCGGTTACGGCATCGAAATTTTCCGCGAAGCCACTGGTGGCGCAGAGCGTGCAGAAGCGCTCGGCAATGGTGTTTGCCAATTGCGTTTCGCCGGCGGCACGGAGGCCGTCCACCAGGATCATTGTCGGCGGCGCCCAGATCGGGCCGCGCCAGTAACCATTCGATTCGTATAGCGGCGAATCCGGGGATTCCGTGGCCGGCCCCCACTCGGTCAGGTTTTCCTCGATACGTTTGACCAACTCGCCGCGCACGGTTGCAGGCAACCGTTTGCCGAGCACGATGGGGGTGCAGGGAATTACGCTGCGAGCTTGCTCGTTGACGCTCCCGGCGATGGCATGGCGGGTGACGAAGCGGTCGTTAACCCAGAGCGTTTCGAGCAGGTTTTTGAGAGTGAATTCGGCACGCCGCCGCCATTCTCCGGCGTCGTCGGCCCTTCCAAGCCGTTCTGCCAGGTCCGCAAGCACGTCCATTTGGAGGCTTAGGAATGCCGCGGCATCGGGGGCCTTTACCGGCAGTCCCACATCAAAGACCGTGCCGTTGTCCCAACCGCTGTCGTTGCCGTGATGGTAGGTTGGCAGGCCGTCACCGTCGGGCGCGCGGAAATTCAACCACCAGCGACTCCATGCCGACAGCTTGTTATAGACTTCCGCGAGGCGTTCGGGTTTGGCGAAGAAGTCCGGATTGGCGTGCATCATGGTTCGGTACGCCCAGCCGTGGATTGGCGGCTTGACGAAGTTGTAGAGTTTGCTGGTGGCATTCAGGATATCCGGGATCTGTCCCTGTGGCGTCTGGTGATCGAAAACAACCATGAACTGATCCCACGCCAGCTCGGGATTTCCCGCTGCCAGTCCCATGGCGTTGAAGCAGTGATCCCAGCTCCAGACGCTGGTCATCCAGTTTTTACTCATAAACATGGTGGGTCGCGCAAGCTTGTCGCAGGGGCCGACCGTACTGGCCCAGTTCACGTAGGCCGCGAGGCGGGCCGTTTCCTGCAGATCGCCGCGACACGGAGGGTAGGTGGCGAAGAACCGGTCGAATTCTGCCTTGACCGCCTGACATGTGTCATCGAAACCGGGGTATGCGTCCGGCAGCGGCGCCGTGCCTCGGGATTGGTGCAGCGCACACTCGCCGATACCGTCATCACCCGGCAGGATATCGGCGATCACGTGTGTGCACTTCGCCACGTCCCACGGGGCGTCGACTTCCAGCGTTCCGGTCAAGGGGACGGCCGTGTATTCGCGCCAGGCGCTGAAGGCGTTCAGGCGCCAACGCCCCCCGCCCACGTCAACCGCACAATTGAACATTCCGTCGGGCATGGAGAGGCGCAATCCGACGCCTTCGGCCCGTATCCGTACCTGGTCCGCGTCGGCCAGGCACAGCCGCACCCGACCGTGCTCCGTACGCAGTTGCAGTTCCTCCGCCGACGCTTCCAGCTCGAACGGTACCGGGTTTCCAGTCTGCACGGTTTCCAGGCGAAAGACCTCCGGTTGACCGTCGCCATGCAGCTTGCGCAGCCAAAGCCCGGGTTGGACACCGCTGTTTTTGGCCCATTGCGCGTCGAGCCAGTTGAATGAAAGGTAGGAGAGGAATCGGCTGAACGGAACGCTGTATGCATCAATTTTCACTGTCGGCTCCAATGGGTCATAGGTGTTTGCTTTCGGGTTTATGTCTTCTCGTCGACTACAAAATCGCTACTCGTTCTGTTCTGCGCCAGCGGTATCCACCAACCGTGTATTCGGCTGGTTCACAGGAGACCCTCCATGCTTGGTGTACACAGAACTTTCGCATAGCCGCGGGAATCGAGAAACGGCCGCGGGCTGTTGAACAGGCTGACAAAGCGCGGCGCTTCAGATTCGCGCGCCGTCACTAGGGCGGCGTCAAACCAGAATGCGTTGTCATTGGCGTTCAGGCCGAACGCAGCAATCGGCACGGCCGCCGTCACGCGCACGCCGCCGTCGAACGGCACACTGGCCACGTCAACGGCAGGACTACCGTCAAGATCTTCCCCGAACCGTTTGAATTCCACCTGCGGCTGCTCACCCGCAGCGCCGGCGCGCAAGACCAACTGAACGGGTTCGCTGCGGGCCAAGCCATCCACAAAAAACTCGAGCTGGGGCGGGCTCTCCTCCGGCACTGCGGACGAGCTGCAGCGATCATCCAGAAAATTGACGGCAAGGAGCAGGTCGTCGCCCCTGCGCGCCAGGCGCAGGCTGCCGTGATCACAGTCGCCAGCCACGGCACGCAACGCCGGGGTTTTACCGTTATCCCGCAGGTCGTGTGCCGCCGTGCCAGCGTCCAGTACCGGGATTTCAACGAGCGGGCGCAACGGCAAGCGGAGTTGTTTTTCGCTGCGGTGCCCGCCCGCGGACAGCACCACGGGCAAGTCGATTGGCGGCACCTCTTTCCCCGTCGGGGCACGAATCACGAGTTCCCACTCCGCTTCTTTCCCGGGCGCCAGGGTGAGCGGGGACGGAATGGCGATCTC
>JBMCIU010000211.1:0-3536 GCA_048616755.1 Verrucomicrobiota bacterium | reverse complement strand
CGCCAAGTCTGCGGGGACGCAGCCCCGTGGGGTCTTTTGTATGCCCGCCCCCAACTGGAGCCGCCCGGCCTCGGGCGGTACAGGCATTTCGATTACGCAAAATTTCTGGAGTCGTTGCTGCGCGTTTGATTTTGAATTTGGTGAGCTTAGGATCTCAGTTTTCGGGTTGCGAATTTTTGCCGATGGCATAGAGGTGTTCGCTTGCGCGGAGATACATTTTTTGCTTGGCGAAGGCCGGCGTGGTGACCACGGATTCCCCGAGTTCGTTGCGTTGGATTTGTTCGAACGAGTCTCCCGGCTCGATAATGATCGTTGTACCCTTCATGGTGATCGTGTAGATTGCTCCGCCCGCCAGGATGGGGGAGGCGTAGAAGCCGGCGTCGAAATCATGAGTCCAGACGGTTGAGCCGTCGTCGACATCCAAACACGCGAATGTTCCATAGCTATTGCCCATGTATAATCTGCGGTTTGCGACGACCGGGCTGGAGACATTCGGAAGGTTGTCGTAGCTCTCCCACAACACCTCGCCGGGTTCGCGCGCATCGGTTGGTTCGGCCTGCAATGCCGCCAGTACCGCAAATTCGTTGCCCTCGTACACCACGCCGTCGGCATAGGCGGGAGACACGCCAATTTCGCCGCTAAGCACCTCGCTGGACCACGCTTGCGCGCCGTCCGAGGGCTTGTACGCCGCTACCGTCGGATCTGCGCACAGAATAATCTGCCCCTTTTCGCCGACGGGGATGCGCACGGGAGAGGACCAGGAGATTCCCGCGTTCTGGCGTTTGGTCGTCCAAACCGTTTGCCCGGACACCGGATCCAACGCCAGCAATCGCGATCCGCCAAAGTGATCGTATTGAACGATCAGCTTGCCGTCCGCCATCAGCAGCGACGACGAATGCCCGTAGTGATTCTCCGGAACTCCCAGGTTGCGCCCCCACAGGCGATTGCCGTCCAAATCCAATCCGAGGATGGTGCCAGTTGCGAAGATCGCAAACACGCGAGCGCCGTCGGACGTCATTGTCGGCGCCGCATACCCCGTATCTTCAGTCACCTCGGGCAATTCGTCCGGGGTGCCGTCGACCCCTTCGGTATCCGCCCGCCAGCGCAATTCGCCTGTTGCCGCATCGAAGCAAAACACCTCGCGCTTCTCCTCGTCCGCACCGGTAAGGTATACGCCGTCGCCCACCACAATGGGCGAGCTGTAGCCTGGGCGGGGGACAGCGGTTTTCCAGACAATGCCTTCTTCCGTTTCCCCGTCCCACTTTGTTGGCGGGGCTTCGACTTCCGCGACGCCGAGTCCGTCCGGACCGCGGAAGGCGGGCCAATGCAGCGGTTGCTCGGGCAGTTCGCGGTCGGCAGCTTCGGTATCCTCGCGTTCGTCTGTCTCGTCTTCAGTTGTTTGGGTAGCGGTTTGCGATGGTTGCGAGGTGGACGGCGGCGGCAATTCGGAAATCGCCGTGTTCCGGTGGGGTTTCATGATGAATTGTTCCACGGGCACCAAGGCCAGAACCGCCAGGACCACCCCGACTGTTCCGAGGGATATCAGCAGGCTGCGGCGTTGCTCCGCGCGGCGCGCCTCCTCGCCCTCCGGGATGCCGTCCTTTCGCTTGTGACGCCGCCGATTTACCGTCAACAGATGCAGTCCGGCAAGAAACAGGACACCGCCGCCCAAGGCCAGCCGAACACCGGTGGTGAGGATTGCCTGATGGTAGAAAAAGCGCTGCCGGGAGCGCCAGTCGATTTCACGAATTGTCTTGCGCAGTTGCTCGTTGTCCGGCTGTTTCCGGAGCAACTCACGAAGTTCGGGCACCGCCGTTGGGGCCAACGGATCCACGGACTGCGCCGCCAACACGTTCGCGGTCAACACGATCACCACTGCCAGTGTGAATACTCCTGATGTCACAGTCAACGCCAGCAGCAACCCCCTCCACACCTCTCGCGACGGTTGCTCGGGCAAAGTATCAGCGGTTTCGGGTTCCATGATCAGGACATTTCCTCCTTGGTGCCCGGCATCGCGGCGCTCGAATGCGACACGTCATCCGGTTGCCTCGCGCCGGGCAGGCCATGACGCCGGACTTGCTCTATTGGACAGGATGAAAAGCATCGCCCGCAGCTGAGGCAGCGAGATCGTTCAATCCAGTATTCATCCCTGGGATGGCGAGTGGATATTTCGATCACCCGCGCCGCGCCCGCCAATCCCACAAACGCACCCGCAAACCACCCCCAAAACGCCAATTGTTCGCCGCGGTCGCGCACGCTCTCGGCCAATTCCTCCGGCTGTCCTCCGCTGTCCACGTAGCCCTGAGCCTGGGCGGACAATTGATTTCCCGGTTGCGTTGTTTGCAATTCATGCAGCAACCGGGCATCCTGGTGCAGCCAGCTCAGGCCGGGCGACAACCGATGTCCCATCCAACCGGCGGCAAGCCCCATAAGCGGCGTCAAAACGATTAGCCACACCAATCGGCGGACACCATGAGCCCGCGATTCGTTCCACTTCGTTTTTACCGGCGGGTGAATTGCACCGAACGGGCAGGCATCTTCGCACAAACCGCAATTTACGCACTCGTCCGGGGTAATCCTCACGTGCCGCCGCGAAATTCGCGCCGCCCAGCCCAGCAGGACTCCGTAGGGACACAAATAGCGACAGTACGGCCGGCCCGCCACCGTGCCGATCGCCAACAGCCCCAACCCGAAAAGCACCGGTCCGACCGGACCCCCGAACCGAAAAATCGCAATGAATGGATCCTGTATGCAAACCAAGTAGGCTGTCGCCGTAGCGGCAAGCAGAATGCCCACCGACAAGTACAAATGACGCAGCAGCCGAAGCGGCTCGTCGATGGCCGACGGCACCCGCACAGGACGCAGCAAAACCAGATCCTGAATTGCCCCCAGCGGACACACCCCCGCGCAAAAGCTCCGTCCCGTGTACAGCGCAAATACCAGCGGCAGCGCAAAAAACAGCAGCGTTGTCCACATCACCACCACCCCCGACGGATCGGCAAGACCCTGGGCGATGTTCTGAACCGAACCCACCGCGCACACGCACCCCAGACGCCAAAAACCAAAATATAACAGCCCAAAAATCGTAACTGCGACCAATCCCGCCCGCGAGCGCCTCCGCAACCCCAACCAACCCGACGCCAAAAGCGCCAACACCAAGACAACAACATCCAAATACGGCGCGCTCTCCGAACGCGGCAGCGGATCCTGAACCTGCGGAAAACTGTAGTCAACCTCAAATTCCGGACGCGGAAACCGCAACTCTTCTTCCGCTCCCGCTGCGATCTCCGCAAAAAAGCAGACCAGCAGCACCGCCACTAACCCGACGACCACTGCCGGTAAACCACGAGGCAGACTATTGAAACCGTTTTGCATGTGCATTCCGCGTGAAATTCTGGTCTCGCAGGAGCCCACCCACGAACCGCCGGTTCGACACCCGTGGGGTGAGACTGAAAAGAATGAATTCTGAATTCTGAATACCGAATCTTGAATCTTGAATTCTGAATCTTGAATTTTGAATTTTGAATGCCGAACTC
>JBMCIU010000210.1:0-3559 GCA_048616755.1 Verrucomicrobiota bacterium | reverse complement strand
TGCCCCGGGACGGCCCCCTCGAGTTTCGCGAGGAGGTGCTGTGGATCCCGGGAGTCGTCGAGGCGTTTCGGCGCGGAGCGGGCGGAGGCGAGCACGCTCGCGGGATCCTAAACCTTTTTCAACAAGTGCCGCCGCCGGGACGAAAAATGCCGGACTCGAAGAAACCGTCCATTTTTGCGGCCTCGCCGACGCTGATCCGTCAGAAGCTTGATCTCGGGCTCGGCCAAGCCGAGGAAGTTCTGCAGGCAATTGAGCGCGCGGAGTCCGAAAACGTGCCGTTAAACACCATCCTCGGTCCGGACATTCTCCAACAGATTCGCCGGCATTTTTCCGCGGGCGAGTCGGGGGTGGCCACCATCATCGCCACAGCGCGGGCGCCTGGGGGCACCAGCAGAACGGTTCGGGTTCTGCGCGATTGTCGCGGTGCCGTCGGCCAAAAGCACCGCACGTTTCAATACATTGATTCCTGGGAGACAATAATTCAATAATGAACCCCGCCTTGGCATACCGACTCCCAGCCCATTCTTCACGCCGCGACATCCGCCCTCGTCCCGCTTTACAGCGCGGGCGAGCTGGCTATAGTATCGCACTATGATTAGTTTCGGCCCAAATCAGGCGGCGGCATTGACGTGGACCTCCGAAGGCGAGTGCCGCGGAATCGTCTTGCGCCGCGAGCACGGACGCGTCCAAGTCGTCCGTCACTGGCAGTCAACAGCCGCCGAAAACGACTCGGTCGGCCAGGAACTGCGTCGCGGACTGGACGCGATGGGCATAGCGCCGGCGGATATCCTAGTGGCGGGGGGCGCGGACGTGGTCGCCGGTTGCGCCGACATTGAATTCCCCCCCCTTCCGGACCGCGAACTTCGCAATTCGCTGCAATACGAGTTAGCCTACCACGCGCCTATCCAACAGGAGCGTCTCGTATGGGGATACCGCGCATTAAACAGCGGGCAATCCCGTCAAACCATCCGATTGTATTACATGCGGGAAGCCGACTGGCACCGCTGGCTGGATGAGCTGAGCGCACTCGGGCGCGGAATCGACGCGCTCATCCCCCCGCATGTGTGTCCGGATCCGGCGCTGAGCGAGCAGCCCTGCTTCCTGCCCGGCGAAAACGGCGGCGGCTACATGCTCGAGCCCGGCAAGGACGGGCGGCGGAGCATTCGGGGCGTGTCGGCGCCGCCCGCCGAAGGGATCGGCGCCGCCCAAGAACCACTGAGCGCGCTGCCGAACTTCGATGCGGGTGCCCTCCAGGAACTGAACGCCGATGCGCAACGGTCGTTCCTGCCGGCCATCCTGCTCGCTTGGTATGCCATGGGGCCGGAACTTTCCCAGGATCGCAAAACTCGCATCCCGGTGCCCTACGACCTGCGTCCGGTCCGCAATCGATATTCCCGCTTGAGCGCTGCAATCCTGGCCGCCTTGCTGGTCCTCATGGGAATCTACGCGGGATGGCGGGAATACGCGGCGGCGGCGGCGCACCAGCAAGCGCTGCGCGAGCGCATTCAACAGATCCAAAACGCGATGGAAGAAATCCAAACCCAGACGGGTCAGGAAAGCGATTTTGAGGAATTGGCCGAGGAACTCCAGGATTTGCCGGACATGCCAGTGTCCTTTGGTGCAGCGCTGGCCGAACTGAGCCAGATCACGCCGGAACAGCTCTGGACGCAATCCCTCAGCTGGCAGGAGGGCCGCCTGGATGCGCAGTTCGCAACCCAAGAACAAGATGAAAATATCCGCGGCATAGTGGAAAATTCCGAGCTGTTCTCCAGTGTCAGCCCCCAAGGCGTGCGCGTCGACCGCGACGGAACCAAAACCATTCGACTGCGCATGTATGCCACTCTGCCGGGAGACGACCGCAGCGAACGCTCCCCGGAATCGCCCCCCCCTGAAGAGGAATTCGATACCGAACTAGACCTGCCCGAAGCGCCCGAAGTACCCGACACAATCGAAGCAACTGAAGCAACTGAAGCAACCGAAGCAACCGAAGCAACCGACACAGACGACACAGACGACACAGACGACACAGCCGAGCCACCCGAGCCACCCGAGCCACCCGAGGCACCCGAGGCACCCGAAGCAACCGACACAACCGACACAGACGATCCGGCCGAGCCACCCGAGGCACCCGAGGCACCCAAGCCGCCCGACGCACCCGATTCCGAACCTCCCCCCGACGCCCCCAACGAACCGCAGGACTGAAGAAGCATGCTTGCCGCCGCCAAATCAAGTTCGCGTCTGGCCGTACTCGGCGTCCTGGCCGCTGTGCTCGGGCTGATCACGCTGTTCACGCGCGTCAACATCCCAACGGAAACCCTGCCCCTGCCGAAAACCATAGAAAAGCGTGAGCGGGAACTGAAGCAATTGCGGACCGACTACAAGTTACTGCAACGCAAGCAAAACCGCAAAATCAGACGGCGCGCGGAAATCGCCGCGATGGCCGCCCCGCTTTGGCGTTCCGGCCACCGTCCCGCTCAAACCGTGGTGCAGGACGAATTCGAGGACTTGGCTCGTCGCGCCCGAGTGGTGATTCAGACCCTGGGCTCGCCACGGATCAACGAGCACTCCGACAACATCCAAAAGGTCGAGTTGACTGTGCGCATCCGCGCCAGCATGCGCGAAATCAGCAAACTGCTGGTTGAAGTGGATGCCGCCTCTCCCCCGTTTTTTTGGACTCAGTGCACGATTCGCCCCAACAACCCGCGCGATCCTACCGGCGTGGTGCTCAGCGGGCGCGTGGCGGCTTTCATGCTCATGCCGGAAGCCACCAAACTGCTCGATGACGGCGAGGAGGCCGATCGATGAAACACCTTCTTCTCCTCGCCAATCTCGGCCTGCTGCTCCTGGTTGTTTTCGCCGCCACTGTGATTCGCGAACACAATCCCGAGAGCCGTCGCCTCCAACTCGAACCGTTCGAGGCGGACACCTCCGAATCCGCGGATGCTTCACCGGCTCCCACGCCTGACATGCGCTCGGTCACTCTGTCCAAGAACGATAGGAATATCCTCTGGGAAAAAACCCTGTTCAACCCGGAGCGCTCCGAAATCGTCGACAAGACACAGTCGGACGACGAGGAACAGGAGGAACCCGAGCGCTCCGCTAAATACGGTGAAATGGAATTGATCGGCATCGGCAAAATCAACAAACGCCATGCCGCCATTATACTCGTGCGCGAACGGCGGCGACGAGGACGCGAAGCAACAGGCGGCGGCAAGAAAAACGTCTACCGCGTCGACGATACGATCAAGAATACCGGATACACCCTGGTGCGCATCGACAAGGCAGAAGTGGAAATCAAGAAAGGAAACGAATCGAGAATCCTAGCCTTGGAGTATGGCGATGCAAGCAAACAGCGCCGGGCCGAGGCCGCGGCGAACGATCAGCAGCAACGACAGCAAACCCAGCACCAGGCATCCACCCAAAAAGACGATTCATCCAAACCGCCACCGCCCCCCCCGCCACCGCCCGCACCCGGAGCGCGGTCGGACAACGACGACGACCAAGACAGAAACCAAGACCAACAGGACCAGGACCAGCAGGACAGGCGCGAACGCATCCG
>JBMCIU010000209.1:0-3577 GCA_048616755.1 Verrucomicrobiota bacterium | reverse complement strand
CGCGGCCCCCGTAGCTTCGGCATTCCTGCCGGAGCCCCGTCCCGCCGGTTTTCCAACCGGCGCGGCTACGAACCTTGTTGAGACCGCAATATGCTGCTGATTCGGTTTGAGTTCGGCTCGCGGGCATTCTTCGCCCGCTGGCACTTCCAGACGATCAACGCTATGGTATATGTTGAGATATTCGCCAAGTGCAGAAATATTCCGATACTCAACAAGTTGGCGCTTATGGGGCAACACCCTAGACTACGGTCCAGCACACAACGGTGCTGCCCTAAAGGGGCGCGACGAGACGTCGTCAACGCCGGAATTGTACGCTTTCAGCGTACTACCGATATGAAGTAGGCTCAACAGTGAAAGACATGGCAGATTTGAGGCAATCCGTTTCGGTGCATTTTGTCGGCATTGGCGGCGTGGGGATGTCTGGGCTGGCCCACATTCTGCTTGATTTTGGGGAGGCCGTTTCCGGCAGCGACTCGGCGGTCACGCCCACCACCCGGCAATTGCGCGCGCGGGGCGCGGCAGTCGCCTGCGGACACGCCGCGGACAATTTGCCGAAGACGACCGAGGTTGTCGTTCACTCCAGCGCGGTGCCCGAAAGCAATGCGGAACTGCGGGAGGCGCGCCGACGCGGACTTCGCACCGTCCGACGCGGTCATTTCCTGGCCGAACTGGCGCAGCGATTCCCATGCGTCATCGCAGTTGCCGGATCGCACGGCAAAACCACCACCACGGCCATGCTCGCCCACATCCTGCGCTCGTGCGGAAAGCGTCCCGGTTTTTTGGTCGGCGGCGAAGTCAATGGCTGGCCGGTTTCGGCAACGGCGGGCGGCGGACATTACCTGGTCACCGAAGTGGACGAAAGCGACGGTACCCAGGACGCCATCGACAGCGCGCTCGCGCTGGTCACCAACATCGAGGACGACCACTGTTGGAGCGTGGGAGGCGAGGCCGCCCTGCACAAATGCTTTGCGGACTTCGCAACTCGCGCGCGAACGGTCTTGGCATGGGATGCGGGGCTGTCCCGCAAATTGCTTGCCGAATTGCCGGATGTCCGCTTTTTTTGCGACGCCGACATTCCCGGCGGGCTCGAAGTGCCAATGGCAGGCGAATACAACCTGCGCAACGCCTCCCTGGCTTTGGCCGCGGCAGTGCAAATTGGGGTTACTGAGGCGGACGCCCGTGCCGCCCTGCGCTCCTTTCCCGGAGTGAAACGGCGAATGACCTGCCATTACGCCTCCCCGGACAATACAGTTTTACTGCTGGAGGACTACGCGCATCACCCCACGGAACTTCGCTGCCTGTTCGAGGCGCTGCGCTCCCGTCGACCCGACCACCGCTTAGTGGCCATTTTCCAACCCCATCGCTTCGAACGAGTCAAGCGCTATCGCAACGAATTCGCCGAAATTCTTGGAACCGCGGACGAAGTCGTCGTTACAGCCCCTTTCGCAGCGTGGGTGGATGAGGGCGGCGAGGAGGTGCGTCCCGCTGACATCGCCGACGCGGTCCGCGGTCCGAGCGCCTACTATTGGGACGGGGACTATCCGACCTTGGCGGAGCGGCTGATGCAAACCATCAATACCGATGCCTCGCCGGAAAAAAATCGGCGGCCGGTGATGTTTGCCGTGATCGGCGCCGGATCGATTTCCGGCTTGCTCCCGCCGCTGCGAAACGCACTCGTTCGGCGCGAGCTGAACACGCTGCGCCGAACACTCAAAACACAGCTGCCGGAAATGCCCCTCGACGACAAAACGCCCTGGCGGAACCTGACGACTCTCGGCATCGGCGACGCTTGCCCCCTGCTCGCCCAACCCCGCTCGGACGACGAACTGCGAACAACACTGATTATCGCCCGCGAACATGCCGTCAAACCCTTCATTCTTGGACACGGCAGCAACCTGGTCGGCACGGACGAACCCCTCGCTCAGCTAGTCGTCAAAATGGATGCGCCTGCATTGGCGGACGTGAGCGTTGAGGGCAACACCGTCACGGCGGGCGCCGGCGCCGCCCTGCCCCAGCTGTGCCGAATGCTGCTCGATCAAGCCAAGCTCCCCCCGGAATTGGCCCCCCTGGCATGGATTCCCGGCAGCTTGGGCGGCGCGGTGCGCATGAACGCCGGTGCGGCAACCGCCGCCATGGCCGATTGGGTCGCGAGCGTAGACGGCATCCGGTTCGACGGCAGCGACTGGACGGCCAAGGCCAATCGCATCGAGTGGGGATACAGGCAAACAAACATCCCGGACGACGTGGTGATTCGCCGAGTTCGCCTCTCCCTTCCGCCGGTGGTTGATCTCGACGAAGCCCGCCGCCGCTATCGTGAAAGCGGCGAACAACGCCGACGCACTCAACCCTCCGCGCCAAGCGCCGGTTGCGCATTCCGCAACGCGGGCGACGCCCCGGCAGGCCGCCTCATCGACCGCTGCGGATGCAAAGGGCGACGCGAGGGAGGCTGCCAAGTCAGCCGCAAACACGCGAATTTTCTAATTCGGGACGGCCAAGCCCTGGAATCCCATTTTATCGATCTGATGCTGGGGGTGCGATTCGCGGTCTTTCAGCGGACAGGGATCTTGCTGACCCCGGAAGCCCACTTTGTCAACCCGGGCTCCCGGCGGCTGGTCCTGCAAAGCATCGCGCCGCCCGTGGTAGCCGTGCTAAAGGGCGGCCCTTCCGCCGAACGCGCCGTATCTCTGAACAGCGGCGCCGCCGTCGCCGCGGCCCTGCGACAGGCAGGCGCAGTTGTTCACGAGATCGATATCGAAGAACCGTGTCTTCCCCCTCTGCCGCCCGATGTGGACGCGGTCGTCCCCATGTTGCATGGGACATTTGGTGAAGACGGACAGCTTCAGAGATTGCTGGACCAAGAAGGGTACCCCTATGCGGGCAGCGGCACCGAGGCAAGCGCCCTAATGATGGACAAGCAACGGACAAAAATCGTTCTGCGCAGGCACGGATTGCCAACTCCGCAAGCCCGCGCGGTCGCCGACAAAAACGCCCCGCTGCCCGAGCTGCGGTTCCCCATAATCGTCAAACCGTGCCGCCAAGGCTCCAGCGTCGGCATGACGCGTCTGGACCATCCCAACGAATCCGCCTGGCACGGGGCGCTTGCCGCCGCGCTCGCCGTGGACGAAACCGCCCTGGCCGAAGAATTCGTGGACGGCGTCGACCTAACCGTCGGACTGCTGAACGGCGAACCGTTGCCCGCAGTGGAAATCCGACCGCCGGGCGGAGCGCTCTACGATTACGACGCCAAATACGAATACGCGCGCGGACACACCGAATACTTCTGCCCGCCATCCGGCATTCCCGAAAAAACCGTTGCCGAGGCTGTGGACATGGCTCGGCAGGCGTACAGAATTCTCGGCGCCCGCCACCTTCTTCGCGTGGACTTCCGCATCGATCCCGACGGCGCGGCGTGGATTCTTGAGGCGAATACCATTCCCGGCTTCACTGCCACCAGCCTCCTGCCCAAAGCCGCCCGACAAGCGGGCATCAGCTTCACCGAACTGTGCGCCGCACTAGTAGCAACCAAAGAATCTCCGCCGTCGTGACAGCGGAGCAACAAAGGCACAAACTCAAGCTA
>JBMCIU010000208.1:0-3596 GCA_048616755.1 Verrucomicrobiota bacterium | reverse complement strand
CCGGCGCTCCCCGCGGGCGCTCTCTCATTCGAGTTAAAGGATGTCAAGCGACCGCAGCGTTTGCTCCAGGGCCGCCCGATTGGCCGGTGCCATGGGGCAGAGGGGCAGGCGGTATTCCTCTTCGATGATCCCGCACATGGCCATGGCGGCCTTAATGGGAATTGGATTGGTTTCGATGAACAGATCGCGGAAAAGCGGATAAAGCAGGCGGTGCATTTCGCTGGCCCCGGACCAATTACCGTTCAAGGCGGCGTGCACCATCTCGTGGATTCGGTCCGGGACGATGTTGGATGCCACGCTGATCACGCCGCGCCCGCCCACAGCCATCATCGGCAGGGTCAGAGAGTCGTCGCCGCTGACGATGTCGATGTCGCATTCCGCTAGGATGCGGTTGACCCGGTCGACGCTGCCGCCGGCTTCTTTGACGGCAATAATGTTGGGATGTCGAGCCAGTCGGACGATGGTTTCCACGGCAATTTCGCGGCCGCTGCGTCCGGGCACGTTATAGAGGACGACAGGCAGTCCGCCCTCGTCGGCCACGGTGGAAAAGTGCCGATAGAGGCCTTCCTGGGTGGGTTTGTTGTAGTAGGGGGTGACCTGAAGCGTGGCATTGGCGCCGGCTTGAGCGGCGTCGCGGGTCAGCTGCACGGCTTCCCTGGTAGAGTTTGCGCCGGTGCCCGCGGTCACGAGGCAGCGTTTGTCGACGTATTCGATGACCGTCTCGATAACTTGGGCGTGTTCGCGAAAGTCGACTGTGGGGGATTCTCCGGTGGTGCCCATGGGGACAATGCCGTCTACGCGGCCGGCAAGCTGACGGTCGATGAGCGTCCGCAGGGTGTCAAAACAAACCGTGTCGTTACGAAATGGTGTAATTAGTGCAGTATGGCAACCGTGCAATGTCATCGCCGTCTCCTTGCCAGGGGGGTTTTGCTGATTCGGGTTGTTAGTGTCCGCCTTGTCGAATTGGTTTGCCAAGCAGGCAAAACGGATATGCCGACTTGTAGCATCCATCACAGTAGCGTGAACTGACGGAAGGTCAAGTGCGATTTTTGGCTTCGAGGCGGGTTGAAATCTTTTAGCATGACGGTAGCTTGATCGTCCGAAACGCTGATTACTGATTACTCTCACAGGAGCGAGGAATGCGAATTGCAATTATTGGCACTGGTAAGATGGGCACTGCGATCGCGCGAGGGCTGATTGCCGAGCGCACTGTTACTCCCGCGGATTTGCGCGGCGCGGATGTGTCTGCAGAGGCCCGCGAGGCGTTTGCAGGCGCGACCGGCGCCGAGGTTTGCGCCTCCCCGGCAGAGGCTGTGGACGGATGCGACATCGTGCTGTTGGCCGTCAAACCTCAGGTAGCCGAAGAAGCCGCGCGGCAGATTGCCGCGGACTGCGCCGGAAAGCTGGTGCTGTCGATTGCCGCGGGCATCCGGCTTTCAAGCCTCGAACAATGGTTCGGCACCACGCGAATTGTTCGAGTAATGCCCAATACGCCGATGACAATTGCGCGCGGAGTGGCTGCGTACGCCTGCGCCGAGGGGGTGACCGAAGACGACCGCCGAGCCGTGAAAACCATCTTTTCGGCCGTGGGAATCGCACGCGAGGTACCCGAGGACCAAATGGACACGGTGACCGCGCTCAGCGGCAGCGGCCCCGCCTATGTTTTCGAGTTTATCCAAGCCATGATCGAGGCGGCGGCCGCCTTGGGGATGGATAGTGAGGACGCATTGGACTTGGCGGTTCAAACCGTTGCCGGCGCCGCCGAAATGGTGGCTGCGGGCTGCGGCGGTCCGGTGGAACTGCGCGATGCGGTGACATCGAAGGGGGGAACCACCGCCGAAGGCTTGCGGGTGTTGCGCGAACATGACTTTCGCGATCTGATGAAGTCCGTGCTGAAGGCCGCGCACGACCGCAGTGTTGAACTTGGAAAAGGATGATAAGCTAGTGATTCCCTGCAATGTGACGTTTGTAAAATTGAATGCCGGCGGCAACGATTTCATCTGCTTGGACAGCACGCAGGGTCAGTACCGCGAGCTGCTGGAGTCCGATCACCTTGCCTTCGTGGTTCAACGGCTTTGTCGTCGCGGCTTGGGCGTGGGAGCGGACGGAGTGCTTTTCGCGGAGCCGCCAAAGCCGGGAAACGGCGCCCAGATTCGGGCGCGCTTTCTGGAACCGGACGGTTCCGAAGCTGAGTTGTGCGGCAACGGAACCGCATGCTTTACGCATTGGGCGCTGCATGAAAACTTGGTTTCCGGTTCCGAAGTGGTTATTGCAACCGATGCCGGACACGCCCGGGCGCGCGTGCATCCCGAAGAAAAAGATCGGGTGCGCGTCTGCATTCCTAACCCGCGCGATATTCGCCGCAACCGGAAAATCGAGGTCAAAGGGGAGGACTGGACGGTGCATACGCTGGTTGTCGGCGTTCCTCACGCCGTCACGTTTGTGGAGGATCTGGAGGCGTTGGACGTCGCGCATTGGGGACCGGGGATTCGATATCATTCGGAGTTTTTCCCCCGCGGAACGAACGCCAATTTCGTGGAGATTCTGGAGGAGGGGCACATTGCGGTGCGCACCTACGAGTTCGGTGTCGAAAGCGAGACTCTGGCTTGCGGCACGGGCGCCGCGGCGTCCGCGATCATCTCCTGCCTCCAGCACGATTGGTCCGAGGCGTACTGCCGCGGGGAAGCTTCCGTGCGGGTGAAAGTGCGCGGCGGGGAAACTATGCGCGTGTGGTTTGTTTGCGAAAGCAATGAATTGTTTACCGACGTGTGCCTGGAAACCCGCGTGTGCGCGGTTTACGAAGGGCGCATTCGCTGTGAATTCGCCGAATTTCTGAGAACCCCATGACGTTCATTTCCATTGATCAGAATTGCCATTCGCTTTGGGATGCGGTCCCGAAACTCGACGCGCTTTGCCGGCAGGGATATTCCGGGATTCACTGCATTGAGGATGTGGATGTGGCCTTCACGCTGCGCGGTGGTGCGGCGCTGCCACCCGACGGTCAGCCGTCCCTGGCGCGCGAGCGATTCTATCGCGGCGGCGCCTCCGATTGGGGCGCCGCTCTCTTTTACACCAAATTTCTGGGGCGAAACCCCTTGGAAATTCGAGATATGGAACCGTTTACGGGATGGAGCACCGCCTCCCTCAGTCGGCGGCTCAATTGCAGCGTGGATGAGCTGTATGCCGAATTTTCCGTGTCGGACAATATCCAGATGGTTGGCCCCAGCTATACCGCCGATTCGCAGTACCACCGAACCATCGCCGATGTCCGTGTCGACGAGGTTGCCGACCTTGTGCGCGCGCTGTTGGACCATGCACGCGACGATTGCCTGCAGCGGTTTCCGGATCCGGACGCTCAAAAGCGCGCGACCGAGTGGTTTGCCGCGGAGACGGCGCGCGTGGAAACTTGGTTGACACAGTGCGGCTCTCTGCCGGATTTGTATCGGCACTGGATGTGCCATCACCTTCCCGATACGACGGTGAAGCGCGCCTCCGAGGTCTTCGGTCTCTCCGAGCATACAGGCGCGCCGGGGACAGTGCTTGGCGAGTTTTTGCGCAACTACGAACGCACTGCGAAACTGTACAACCAAGCCATA
>JBMCIU010000207.1:0-3624 GCA_048616755.1 Verrucomicrobiota bacterium | reverse complement strand
AGGGTGTCGCTAGAGCGCTGCCCCAGGCTATAATTATCAAGGCCTTTTAGCCCGCAAATAGCCGCAAAAATTTCTGTTGCGCCTTCTTGAAAAATGATTCTGTCGACCATGATGCTGTTTTTTTCCGAACTTTCTCGGTGGTCATCAACGCTCGCTGAATTTAGCGTTGATGTTACTGGGACAACAGTTTCATGACGCGATAGAGTTCGGTGACGCTCCAAGCTTGGGCGCCGCAGCCGCGGAAGGTGTGCGGCGCATCGCCGTCGATGATTTCGGGCAGCTGGGCGATGCAGCCCTGGTTAAGCAGGTGGACGCCGGCGGTCAGCAGGCTTCGGGCGGTAAATCGGGCGGTTTCGCCCTGCCATTTTGCCAGTGCTTCGCAGTAGGAAGGGTATGGCCAGGTCCAGGCCGTGCCGTTGTGATATGCTGGTTTGCGGCGAGTATCCTCGTCGCCCTCGTAGCGTCCCCAGTAGGGATGAGTCGGCTCGTTGAGTAGTCCCGCCGGTCCCTGGATGGGGAGTTGATGCTGCACGGCGCGGTTGGCCAGGCTGCGGATTGCGCCCGGCACAAGGAGTTCCTCGCAGGCGTTAAGGGCGGCGTGCGCCAGGAGGCGGTCGTCGACTGCTCCCAGGGTAAGCGCAAACAGCTGGTTGGGGCGCAGGTGGTCGTCGGCCTGCGCGTTGGTTGCCGAGGTGCCCGGCCGGGCATGGAGGCAGTCGGCGAAATAGCCGAGTTCGGGACGGAAAAAGAGGCGGGGAATGGCATCGCGAACTTGATTGCGCAGTTCGCCCCAGTCCGCGTTTGTGTCGCCGATGCGGACGAGCAGGTCGAGCGCAGCGTGCCACAGTGCCTGAATTTCGATGGGGTACCCTTCGCGCGGGGTGCCGGCGGGGTGGTTGGTGTCCATCCACGTGAAGTGAGCGGGGCTGAAAACCAGGCCGGATTTTGGATCGACCGCAATGCCGTTGGGGGTGCCCGCGAGCAGGTTTTTGCCGATGGCGCCGAGCACTTTCCGTATGGGCCGCCCGCCCGCGTCGGCGTCGAGAAACTCGTCGTTGCCGTCGGCTTCGAGCAGGTCGTTCAGGGCTGTGAACAGCCACAGTGGGGCATCCGAGGTGTCGCGGTTCGAGGCGTCGTCGCCGCGGATCATGTTCGGAATGGTTCCATCCTGCTCGAAGCGGGCGAATTGGATGAGGATGTCGCGACTTTCGTCGAGGCGGTTGGCCGCGATCAGTCCGCGCAGACAAATCAGCGTATCTCTGCCCCAGTCGAGGAACCAGGGGTATCCCGCGATAACGGTGCGGTGTTCGCCGCGCCGCACGACAAAGCGGTCCATGGATTGCTCAAGGATGCGCAACGTGGTTGACGCGTCGAGGGATGGCGACGGCGATGCGGGCTCGCCGGCGGTTTCGTCAGCGACATGCAGCCTGTGTTCCGCACTCTGGTCGGTCGTGTTGTCGGCGCTGAAGTCGGCGTGCTCGTCGCCGTGCAGCTCGGTGTGAAGATAGCCCGGGCTGAACAGGTCGGAGAGGTGTTCGAGTCCGCGCGACGCCTCCACGGGGTGGGGCACGGCGTACAGCCACTCGGGTTCGGAGACAAATCCGCCGCCGGGCAAGGCCACGTGTAAAGCACGTTCGGGTACGGGCTGAAACGAGAAGCCGCCATCCGCTTCTGAAATTGCGTTTGCCCAAGTTTGTTGGGGGCCGTCAAACGCCTTGGTGACGCCGTGGCAGATGCGGTCCTCCAAGTCGGGGCGCAGAACCAGGCGCACCGGCGCCGAGTCAGGCAGGTCCCGTTCATCTTCGGCGGGCAGGCGGCTGAATCGCAACTCGATACGGTTGCGGAGTTCGCAGAGTCGAAGATGCGCGTGCAGCGTGACATAAAGACCGTTGGCGGCAGGGAAGCGGAATTGCCAGAGCACGCTGCCGTCCGGATGCTGGCCGAAGGACTGCAGGGAGTCGGCGTTCAGCTCGGTCGAGTAGCCGCGCACCACCGCCCAGGCGCGTAGCCGCCTCAGCATGATATGGCGGTCCACGGGAACTGTCGGATTCAGATTCGCTCCGAGCAGGCAGTCGTAGACGCTGTCCAACCGTCCCCACTCGCCGTTGACGTGAGCGACGGCGCCGAGTTGGTTTGCGCAAATCGCGTATAGGTCGTTTTCAAGAGTCGGCCCGCGCGGAGCGGATAACCGCACGGCGGCGCGTTCCGGAGAGGGCAGCAACAGGATTGGGCCGTCGGCGGGGTGCACGCCGTTCTGCTTGTAGCAGCGCAGTTGGAGTTGACATTCGGCGAAGACGTCGGAGGGGGCAGGGGGCATGAGAACGGCGAAATGGGTCCCTGCGGATTCCGCAAACAAGCTGTGTTCGTGGCAGAGTACAGCCTGATCTTGAAAGATCCGCACGCGAAACGGCGCCGCGGCAAGAACCAGCAGAAAGTGATCGGCGGGGACCATCACTTGACGAGTTTGATCCGTTCCCGCGCGCCATACGACCACCCCGGTGCCAGGGTGTCTGCCCGCAACATCCCGCAGGGCGGTCGCCGGTGAATCCATGAGGCTTCGCGCCAAGTTTTCCACACCCCCTTCAGAGATCGACTGGCCGGGATTCAGCCGTTCGTGGACGGCGGCGGCCAAGGCGTGCGAGCGTTGCCGCATCACTCGTCCGCAGTGGGCCAGATGTTCTTTGAGTTGACGGTCCACGCGCGCCGAATCATCCGCATCCGTTGTCAGGCACAGGGCTTGACCGGGCTCGAGGAGAAGGCGGTGCGAGCAGTCGTTGTCAGTTCGAAGGTTCACCGATGCATCGCCAAGGATGTCGAGCGCGGAATTCGAGTTCGGGGAAAACGCCTCGGCACGCCAGGCGACAGTTTGTTTTGCGGCGGCATCCAAGTTGACCAGGACTAGCAGGCTTCGGTTGCCGTTCGTGCGGAGCAGGGCGATGGCGTTGCCGATTTGTCGGTGGACCAGTTGCATCTTCGTGCCGGGATGAAAACAGGGGTGACATGCCAGCAGGGCATTGAGACGGCGCAGTTCCTCGATCAAGTTGGGAGTCGCTCCCCAGTTCAGGCAGGAGGCGCCGTGCACGTCAACCTTCTCTTGCGCGAACCATTCGACTCCGTTGGTGATGCCGAATGCGCCGTTTGGCGCGCACAGCGCGGCCAGGAATGTGCGCATTTTGGCGTACGTGCGTCCGTTTGCGGCCAGCCGATTGTTGTCGTGGGTTTCGGCGAAATGCAGCAGCAGCCCGCGCTGTTCAGACACATTGTTGGCGTAGGGCAAATAGCGATCCATGGCTTCGCGATTCTCGGTTTGAAACAATTCCGAGTAGGCCCAGTTCATGCCGCCTGGGCCCAGCAGGGTTTCGGTGGTGGACAGCTTGCCGCCGAGCCCCTCCAGGAAGAAGAGGGTTTCGGGATACTGCAGGCGCACTTTCGCGGTCAGGTATTCCCATACCGGCAGTGGAATCATGTAGCCGGCGTCGCAGCGAAATCCGTCCACCCCCTCGCCGCACCAAAACAACAGAATGTCGGCAATGGTGCGCCACAATTCACGGTCGGCGTATTCCAGCTCGGTGAGATCCTCCCAGACCACGCCCCAGGCGCCGGGGGATTGGAAGGTGCCGTCCG